>DATDVD010000031.1:0-3581 GCA_035290065.1 Coxiellaceae bacterium
TCTTCTGCCGCAATCACATCGACGGCTTTCAATACTTCAATCGCTCGAAAGGTCATGTCTTTTAAATTCCCGAGCGGTGTGGCAACAAGATATAATTTACTCATTTAATCAAGGATACGGGGCAATTCAATAAAAAACAAACTCTCCTGCCGAGAAAGAGGGCTTTCATCGACTTACACAGAGTGAGGCGAAAACAACACTGCGCTTTTCTGCAGCAACAGCTTCTACTCCAGCAGCCCTTCAAGCAGGAAAAAGGCCTTTATTACAACCAGGTAGTGGGGTGGCTATAATCACGCCTCCACAACCGACCGCCTAAAACTCATTACCCTTAAGGGTTTCTTAAGATTTCTTTTATTTACACCTCCCATGGGTCTGGTTATAGTGCGATTTTTTTGGGAGAATTATTATGCGAAGAACAGGCGACTCATCCGACAGCAACGGAATTCCATTACCCGTAGCCCCTGAAACTGAAAAAGCGCGAGCGCTTCGTATTCGCAATCAAAAGCGAGCTGTTACGATCAGTTTATTATTTTTTACGGTGCTAGGTGCCACTTTTGAAACTTTTTTAAAAACGCATCTGGGTTTACCGGGGAAAATTATCCTGGCACCCTTAGTGGCCGTTTTTTATTATCAATTATTTAGCCACACTAAAGAAGGGCCTCTGTCCATTATGCCGGGATTGTATGACCGGACAGGATTTTTTAGTTACTACGATGACGAAGGTCAAAAACAAAAAATTGGAAAAGGAAGAAAAGCGGCACTAATAGCATTCGGTTTGTTAGTGGCTATACCCCTACTCTGGGGATTTGGCGTTACTATTGCGAGCAATCCTGATTCGGCCGTGGCTTTTGCTACTTTATTTTTAGCTCCCTTGTTTATGGTAACTTTTTTTAACGCGATAGCGATTTTTGTAAAAACACCGAATTTATTTTCCAAAATAAAAAATAGTTTTTTAGGTTTATTTAAACAACGCGGACATTCTCGTACTTCCCCTTTACTCAAATCCGTTCTAGCCATTGTACTGACTTTTTTCGCTGTGGGATTTATAGCAGCCACAGCCGATTTACAGCGCAGTTTAATTGGGATGACAGGCGCGGTATTATACGGTTTTGCTATTGCGCCTTTTTGTCTGGCGATTAGTTATCAATTGTTTAACGATATTATCAGCGGCAATATTTTTAAATTACAAACCCCTGTTTCAGCACGCCCTTGGGTCAATACGACAGCAGGAATTTTATATTTCTTTTTGCGATTGGGTGTGGGTATTGGAATGGGTGTCCTGGTATCGCATGGCGGGGGCTTTCTGGTGAGTTTCCTCTACAGTGGATTTACCTTTGCAGCGATGGGATTTGATCGATTGATTGCGCGATATAATCAAAATAAATTATTCAAATCGGACGAAGCCGATCGATTTCATCCCGCTTCGGCTGCTTATGCAGCACCAAGAACCTCTAGCGCTTCTTTTCGGCCATCACCCGCTGCAGGAGCAGCACCTGCCGTCCCTCGTGGCGCAGCAGTCCGAGCTCTTTCTTATCAGCCTCCTCCACTTCAAAGAACTTTTCAAGAAGCTCCAAGCCTTTAATAACCCAGTTATCCACACAAAATACGGTATTGATCCTACGCAAACTTTCTGCGTAGGATCAAACTATGTTTCATTTTATTTTTTATAACAGTAATGCAACCGAACGTGAATTAATCCCCGCGTTACAGGCAGGCAGTCAAACGCAAGCAGCGGAATGGATTGGTGCGCTGAATAATTTGAAATGTTTGCCCGTAACCGATCAAACCGTACGCACTCATAAAGATTTGCGTGAAGAATTTGAAGCGAAACGAACCCATTTAAGTATTTCCGATGCCAAAACATGGGTGGGGAAATTATCGGTTCACGAAAAATTGGTGCAATCCTATTCTCACCGAGTGGAAGTGGCGCAAGCCTGGGAAAGCACAGAGTTTTGGGGATATTATCATGAGCGAGCTACTGCTTCTCAACAACTGGCGCTTACGCGTCTCCACACACAGTGGCAATCGTTTGGCGGATACGGGACATTATCACTACGGCGTGTGTTAGCATTGCTTCACGAATTATTACCCGTGATTCATGATTATATTCAAACGTTAGCCACTCAGCTCTCAAACGTGAGCATCCATCCTCGTCTTACTCAAAAACGGTATCAACGCCTCCAAGCCTATGTTCAGCATTTGGCTCAAGAAGCCCAACGCACTCAACACCAATTATGCACGATACTTTTGGCTGCCTTACAACTGGCCGAGGATAAACGCGATATTACGGATTTCGATTGGGTACAGAACACAGTTTTCCAACTGCAAGCACTCACGCAAACGCTGCCAGAATCGCCTTATATGCCTCCCCATGAACTCGCCAAACAAACCTTGCGATACGAAGAAGCGGAACAAGCCATAGCTGCCATGATTCAAGCTGTCATTCGTTTTGGCAATCTCCATCAGAAACGAGAAGCCGAGCATTACCGTGAAAAATTATCTGCCACAAAAATGCAACAAGATGCCAAGCGATTGTTTGTGGAAAAACGCTACGGAAACGAATGGTTTTTTATTCCTAAAACTTGCTTGCCCTGGATTCCTAAGAAACCCTCGTGGTTAACGTGGCTATGGCCCGATGCTTTTTATGGGTATTGTTTTCCACTCCGATTCGCAGACCCCTTTAAGAGGATGAAACATTTCAGTGAACTCATCTTTACTATCCAAGTGTTATCTATTCATCATGTATTAACTGCCTTGCCACCGATTACGATAGCCGAATTAGAGGCCGCCGAAACCCAGGAAGAAGCCTTACTAGCCTTCATAACCCATTTAAAACGAGAAAAAGTTACAGGCTTTTGGCGTATTTTTTATTCCAGAAAAAATCGCTTGGTGGAAGCTACCCTCCAAACTCTTTATCCCTTGCTTGCTCAATTACGAGACAAAAAATTAAAATTGTTAATTCACTATGCAGAACAATTAAAAACGCTCATTGATGTGCCTGAATTAGAAACCGATGAAATCACTCTGCACCGTGCCTTGTTAGAGCAAACGATGTATCGCCTAATGGATTCTCTTCAACGCCATTCCGAATTTATCCCCCTATCAGCTACCCAGCAACAAGATCTGGCTGCTTGCCAACATAATATGGGTATTTATTTTTCAGATGTTGCTCTACTCCATCAAAGTGAGGCCCATCGCGTGGAAGGACATCCGCTACTCCCTCACTTATTTCCTTCGCCTCTCCCTCGTGCACCAATGCCTTTGCCCACTCCTATGCCTGCGCCCCCTCCAGCGCCTATACTTGTTAGAGCACCCAATGTAGAAGAAATATTGCCTCCTGCTACCGAAAATCCGGAAGCAATACTCGCCACGCTTACGGAGGCAGAAACCCATTATTTTCGCGCCATACAGTCTTCGGATCCGGAAGAACGAACAACCGCCAAATACCTTAAACTACAATGGTGCATCCATTATTTAGAATGCTGTCAAGAAGCAGGCTCAGTGGCTCACTTACAAGAACAAGCCCGTGTACTGCAAGCCTTAGAATACTTTTTAATTGCCAGTGAAGCGCATCTCGAGGT
>DATDVD010000032.1:0-74731 GCA_035290065.1 Coxiellaceae bacterium
CGGTCGAATACTGCTTTCATTGTTGGACTCCTCTCTTTATCATTGCTTTTAGGATGTTAGACTCAAAAAGAGTCTGACCTCATAAAAGCACTTATCTAGCCCACAACCGGAATTGAACCGGTGACCTCTTCCTTACCAAGGAAGTGCTCTACCCCTGAGCTATGTGGGCATATAAATTAGTCGCCCACTTAATCTTTATGTAGGGGCAGATCGTGATCTGCCCTTGCCTAATCACAAATCCTACGCCATTGCCTGGGTCGACCACGGTCGACCCCTACAGTGGGCATATTCGCACCTACCCACCACAATTAGGCTCCAGCTAATCTGGAGCGGGTGATGGGAATCGAACCCACTCTATCAGCTTGGAAGGCTGAAGTTCTACCATTGAACTACACCCGCCGGTGGAGGGGGAAGGATTCGAACCTTCGAAGGCTGAGCCGCCAGATTTACAGTCTGGTCCCTTTGACCGCTCGGGTACCCCTCCGCACTCACGAAAAATCTTTTAAAAAAATTAAGCGGGCTATTTTGCTTAAGTCAAGCCACCATGTCAACCACAATCGTCAAGGGATTGCAAGTCTATTTTGAAGAGGGAACTTCTCCATTCCACTCAAAGCACGCTATCTGGGCTAGAGGATCTTCCACCGCTAAAGCTACACAATATTCTTTATAAAGAAACACGGGCAATTTCCATCGCGCAGCGGTTCTTGAATCACCGTGTACCGTTATCAATCCTCTTGAGCTGTCTCTTTCAAGATCAACCACAAACTGATCGAGACCAAACGACAACCCCAATCCTTTCGCTTTTACAAATGCCTCCTTACGCGTCCAGAGACAAAAAAAAGCAGAAACTTGTTCGAGTGGATTAATAGCGGCTAATTGGTGATATTCCTCGGGCGAGAAAAATCGTTTTGCAATAGCCAAATAATCGACGGTGCGTGAAATAGGTTCCACATCCACACCAATGGGCTGCCTCGCCACTGCCATCGTCGCAACGCAGTGGGAATAGGAAAAATTAAATTCCAACGAATGGTCTTTTAAATACGGTTTGCCTCTGGGCCCTTTCTCCAAGACCAGGTGCCGAGCCGGCACTAATAAATAGAGTGATAAAAGCGTACGTAGCCAAGCATCGGAGGCATCCCGTCTTAGCGGCGTCACCCACACATGAACATCGTGAGCGCCCAAAAGCGATGGCGTGTAACTCTTGACCCAATTTATCATGGGCAGGAGTGTAACTTATTTTTTCCGCAACAAAAAATAATAAATAGGAATACCGGAGAGATAGAGTAGTACGCCATAAAATACAATTTCTTCACCCGCACCGGCTACCGCCCAAAAGGCATACAGAAAACCGATCGTCGCAATAAAGGCAGATTTTCGAAAATGGGCTTTTGAATAAAGGTGTTTATCTCGGGATAATAAAATCATTTCTGCTAACGCGGTATGAATGTAGGGCACCAATGCCGCAAACGTCGCCAGCAAAATAATAAAGGTAAATTCATCCACTAATGAAACACCATAGCGGAGTAATAATAACGCTGTAATCAAACTACTGGAAATCAACAACCCGAAAACCGGGGAACCGTTTTTAAATCGTTTGGCAAATACCTGAGGAAATAATCCATCTTGCGCCGCGGCTTGTGGCATTTCTCCTTGCAACAAAATCCACCCATTTAATTCTCCAAACACCGCAATCACAGCCGCTAATCCCACGAAAATTCCCATCCAATTGCCAAAAATTGCTTTTGCAGCATCGGCATAAGGAGCGGTGGAATGCGATAATTGATCCATCGGCATAACCCCCATAATCGCAATGGTGCTTAAAATATAAATAATCACCACGAGAATAGTTCCCAGCATGGTAGCGCGAGGAATAATTTTGATGGGATCTTCCACACGATCTGCCGGAATCGTAGCCGATTCAAACCCCGTAAACGCCCATAACGTAATCGCACCCGCACTCATCAATGCCATAAGATTGGTTTTATGCGAAATATTAAAATGGGTGAGCAATTGCTCCGGATGAATAAAAAAGATTCCGACAAAAGCCATTAACAGTAAAGGTAACAATTTTAAAACGGTCGTAATTAATTGTACACTACCGACCACACGAATATGGGCCATATTAATGAACGTCAATCCCCACAATACACCGAGGGAAGTCATCAAGGAATAAAATAAGTTATGATCTAACACGGGGAAAAAGAGCGCTAAATAACTCACAAATCCCACGCTAATGGCGGCATTTCCAATCCACGTATACAACCAATAATTATACGCCACTTGAAAGCCAACGAAATCCCCATAGGCTGCACGGCAATAGGCATACGGGCCACCTTGTTTAGGAATCATTTTACTCAGACGTGCATAGACCTGCGCTAAAAATAACACACCGATCGCCGTAATAAGCCACGCGACAATACCAATTGAACCATAAAACGCGAGGGAAGCCGGAATTAAATAGGCACCTGAGCCAATCATATTTCCTGCTACTAATGACGTTAATGTCCACAAACCTAATTTTTTAGAGGTGGAAGATTCCATTGTTTTCTACCTTTGTGCTAAGGGATGATGAGTAAAATCAATTTTTTTATTTAACCATATTAACAGAAGTAAAGGAGGGAGACCCATAAAAAAAGTACTGGCATAAAACCAAGCCCATCCTAAATGACTCACCATAATCGCCGCTAACGGGCCTAAAAAAATTCGGCCAGTGGAAGCGACCGCCGATAATAATGCAAATTGAGTCGCTGTAAATCGTTTGTCGCATAACGCCATTAAAAAAGCCACAAATGCTACCGAGCTCATGCCACCCGTAAAATAATCTAAAAACATGGTGCAACCCATCAAAAAAACTACTTTTCCAACCAAAGCAACCCACATAAATAATAAATTAGTGACACTTTGTATTAAACCAAAATACAAAAGACTTCGATAAAGACCCAGCCTGGAAAATAATACTCCACCGCCTACAGCACCCAGTAATGCGCCCGCTAATCCAGCCACTTTTGCTACCGAACCAATATCGGTTAATGAAAATCCCACACCTCGCATTAAAAAAGTAGTGTTTAAGCTAAGCGCCAATGCATCACAAAATTTATAAAATAAAATAAATATCAATACACCTAAAATCCATCGACGCGACCACAATTCACGCCAAGGACCTACGATGGCTTCTTCCAATTTTTGAGGCTCGCGAATGACGGGTGTGGCAGGTGAAAACCAGGTGACCACCGCCTCCACTAAAAATAAAAACGCCATAAAAAAATACGTCCACTGCCAACCCCAATGATCCGCCATAATGAGCGCCAGGGCTCCTGATACTAAAGCCGCCAAACGAAACCCGATCGTATTAGAAGAAGCCCCTGCTCCATATTGCTCGGGCTCTAATATTTCCGTTCGATACGCATCCACACAGACATCTTGCGTCGCGGAAGCAAAGGCCACCCCTACCGCCACAAAGGCCAAAAACCATGGGTGAAAAGAGGGATTTAAAAAGCCCATCCATAGAAAGCCCGCCGCCAATACCCACTGCATCGCAAAAATCCAGCTACGGCGACGATCCAAGAAGAAAAAAGAATAACGATCGACCAGAGGCGCCCATAAAAATTTCCATAAATAAGGCTGACCCACTAAGGTGAGGGCACCAATGCCTGCCAAACTAATACCCGCTGTGGTGTACCAGGCTTGTAACGTGCCTCCTACTAAGGCACTTGGTAAGCCCGAGGCAAATCCCATAAAAAAAACAGCTAATAGGGATTTACTGGCCCACGCATAGGATTTATTCATGGGAAAATTCTATCATAGGTTAAAAACCTAAAATACCTTCCTTTTATTTTGAGGCTCTCTTCGGTAACATAACTATAAAGTATTTTTAACGAAAGTGCGTTATGTCGAAGACTATTTAAAACCCAAGGTATTTTATTATGCATGCAGCCATTATGACGCCTCTTATTGCAACCACCCCTAATATTAGCGTATTTGAGCTGTTTTCCATCGGAATAGGGCCATCCAGCTCACATACCATTGGGCCTATGCGCGCGGCGCGGCAATTTATAGAATCGTTGACTGTTCACTTACCTACCGTTGAAAAACTCCATATTACACTCTATGGATCGCTGGCCTTTACGGGGCGAGGGCATGGAACCCCTAAAGCCATTGTTATGGGATTGGAAGGAGAAAAACCTGAACGTATTGACCCCGATAGCATCCCTGCCCGAATGGCGTCCATTTATCAGACTCGACAACTCCAATTGTTGGGAAAACATGCCATCACTTTCGATCCCGAGCTTGATCTTCAAATGAATTTCAAAGAAACATTACCAGGCCACTCTAACGCCATGCGGTTTAAAGCCTACGATACGGCTGGAAATCTGCTGGCTGAAAAAATCTATTATTCGATTGGCGGAGGATTTATTTTGTCAGAAGATGAAATAAAAAAACCCAATGAACGTTCTGTCAAAGCGCCTATCCCCTACCCTTTCTTCAAAGCAGAAGATTTACTTTCTCTTTGCAAAAAAAATAAACTGTCCATTAAGGAATTGATGCTAGCCAACGAAAAAACGTGGCGCGACGAAGAAACCATTCGAAAACAATTACATCTTATTGCTGACACCATGCAGGCCTGTATTCAAAAAGGCTGTGAAACACCCGGCATCTTGGAGGGAGGACTTCAGGTTCAACGACGCGCTCCTGCCCTCTATCAACAACTGCTTCAAAAGGGATCTTCTTTGGAATATCACGATGTTATGACATGGCTCAATGTCTTTGCCATGGCGGTGAATGAAGAAAACGCAGCCGGTGGTCGGGTGGTCACAGCCCCCACCAATGGGGCAGCTGGCATTGTTCCCGCTGTGTTGGCTTATTACCGACGCTTTTGTCCCGGTGCCAACGAAGAAGGCGTGGTGGAATATTTACTCACCGCGGCGGCCATTGGCATGCTCTATAAAATGAATGCTTCTATTTCGGGCGCTGAAATGGGATGCCAAGGCGAAGTGGGGGTAGCTTGCTCCATGGCAGCCGGCGGTTTAGCCGCGGTACTGGGGGGTACGATCGATCAAATCGAAAATGCCGCTGAGATGGCCATGGAACATAATTTAGGTTTAACGTGTGATCCTGTTAACGGATTGGTTCAAATCCCCTGCATTGAGCGCAACGCGATGGGCACCGTTAAAGCCGTTAATGCAGCGCATTTAGCACTGGCAGAAAACGATCCCAATAAAGTCAGTCTCGACATGGTGATTAATACCATGCGAGAAATCGGCAACAACATGAACAGCATGTATAAAGAAACATCGCAAGGAGGGCTTGCGGTTAATGTACCAGACTGTTAGAAAAACAGGGTACTTCATTATTCTCGTTATCCTGACGATAAATTGATCTTAGGCCCTGACGTCGCGATAGATGCGCTAGGGGGGGACTTTGAAAGGGGTACTGGATTATCGCAGGAAGGCCTAAGCAATCGATGATGGCCACGGACCTTAACCCTGCAGAAGGGCCGCTATAAAATGACGCCCCATTGGTACCTTCAAACCAGTATCTTCTCCACTGGAAATGGAGCTGATATACTCTATACTATAGGCAAATGATGGAAGAGAAAAAAAGGGGGCATAGCCCCCTTTTAAGCCTTGATTAGGTTGACATTCTTAGCCATCACGTTAATACTAAGGGCTTGAATCGTGCAAGTTTATTGCTTGCAAAGACTCAGGATTGAATGGTAACTCACAAAAGGGAATTGGTATGAAAAAGCTCGTTATTCTCATCCCCATTGTAGCCACAATTGCGTTAGCAGGTTGTGAATCACGCACTGATGTATTAGAGCGTGTGAACAAACAATGCTATGAATTTGGCTTCCATCCAGGGACTTCAGACTTTGCAGCTTGCGTACAACAACAATACGATCGCCATGAAGATTTCGAAGGTAACGAAATCTACTAATCGGTTTCAAGCCGTAAAGGATGATATTTAGATTTTGGATTCACTATTAAAAAAAGGAACTTTTATGAAAAACACATTAATTTCCATAGCAATAGGCGGTTCTTTGTTAGCCCTTGCGGGATGTCATAAAGACATGATGGCTGTCTATAATCACGACTGTACCATGTACGGGTTTAAAGCAGGTACGTTAGAATTTTCTAAATGCATACAGCGAGAAGCCGATCAGCATCAAGCTAAGCAAGATGGCCGATGCTATATTGCTCATCCGCTTATTTACGATAACACTGAAAATCGGTAAGTCCACACTTCCGATCAAAAAAGGCACCCTAGGTGCCTTTTTTATTTGAAGTTTTTGCTCTTTCCTTGCTATAATCCTCCCCATAGGCCAGCATGACGCCGTGCCTAAAAGTCTTTGGGAAGACTTTTTCAGTTGAGGGGTTAGAACACAACTCAACAGAGGATGGCGGTATGGCACAATCGTATGAAAACGCTACACAATACGTTTTAGAAGAAGGTATTCGGCGTATCTTTAAAGGCAACCGCATCAAGCGATTCTGCCAAATGGTAACCCTCCTGGAATTAGTGTGTCATGCGCCCTTTCGCTATACCGCCGACTGTGTCACTGAACTTAAAAAAGTGGACGGGTTTGAAGCGGCCGAAGAAGGCATGCAGCGTTTCTATGAGCTGCTGGCACGAGACTCGAACCGTTTCAACAAACATTTTAATTTTAATTTTCATTACTGGGGTTTTATTTCTTGGAAGAGTCCGCAAGTCCTTCGGATTTTCTTTCAAAATCTGTACGCCCAATTACTGCAAGAGAAAGCGCTTTTAGATACCCTCATACGATTAAAACTAGTCAATACCTATGAAGGGCGTCAAGAGCTAGCCAGGTTAATTCAAGTAGATGAACCCGTTAGAAGGCCTAGTAGAGAAACAGAAGCCGTTCGTCCATCAGAATGGTCCCTCGAATTTTCGGTTCACGGGGATCTTTTAAAAGAAGTTTTTGGTCGTGATCCCGGTTCCGCGGCCATCTATCAATTAGTGCAGCATTATAAAATTCTCTCTCAATTACAACCGAATTTAGAACTGCTCTGTTATCGAGCCCAACATTCAGCGTTAGTAAAAAGTGGGCCTTCAGGAGCATATCATACGGCGCGTACGACCGGTATCGTCGTGGGTATATTTGGCGTGATGTACTCCTTGATAGGCGCCGTATTGCATCAGTACCTGGATCCTAAATTTAAACACTTGGATCCTAAATTACTGTGCATTCAGACTGCTATTTTAGTGATGGGCGTGTTGTTAACCATTTATGTAAACTCCTTTGTATCGAGTAAATTAGAAGGGCACAACCAACGGCGCGTGCAAGACAAAATGAAGACATTAAAACGCCAAGTACCGGAATACGCCTGGCTGACACGGCAAGCAGAGATTCCACTGGGGGGTCAAACAATTCCTTACTCTCTTTTATATCCCACCTTATGTAGGATGGGGGAGGCAGACGTTACTGCCCAGCGTGGATGGGGAAGAACAAATCCAAGCGCTAAGCTTTCCTCGGCACTCGCTCTGGGAAAACCGCGCGTACATTCCCCGTAATTTTTTTTACAGCTTCCCTAATCTCCTATCAGCCATTAGAATAACAGCATATTTTTACAAGGGTCTTTTATGATCGATTCTTTTCGTTGTTTTGATACCTTAACCGTGCACGGCAAAACCTATCACTTCGCTAATTTAAAAAAAGCAGCGGAGCAAGGCCTAGAGGGCATTGAAAAATTGCCTTTCTCTTTGAAAGTGTTGCTGGCTAATTTATTGCAATTTGAAGATGGGGCGACGGTAACTCGCGAAGACATTCAAGCCTTTAGCCAATGGTTGACGAACAAACAATCGACGCAAGAAATTGCCTTTCATCCGGCTCGGGTATTAATGCAAGACTTTACCGGCGTCCCTGCTGTCGTCGATTTGGCTGCGATGCGCACGGCCATGACAAATTTAAAGGGCGATCCTACCAAAATTAATCCCTTATGCCCGGTGGATTTAGTGATTGATCATTCGGTGCAAGTCGATCAATGGGCCTCGATGAAAGCCTATTCCCACAATGTCGCGACTGAAATGGAGCGCAATCATGAACGTTACCAATTTTTAAAATGGGGCCAACAAACGTTGGATAACTTTCGTGTAGTACCTCCCGGTACGGGGATTTGTCATCAGGTCAATTTAGAATATTTAGGGCAAACCGTTTGGTCATCAAACAGGAACGGCCAACGTTGGGCTTATCCCGATACCCTAGTCGGTACGGATTCTCATACAACCATGATTAATGGATTAGGTGTGCTGGGCTGGGGCGTAGGGGGTATTGAAGCCGAAGCCGCTATGTTAGGGCAACCTATTTCCATGGTGATTCCGGAAGTGATTGGTTTTAAATTCACAGGCCAATTACGAGAAGGCATCACGGCTACAGATTTAGTGTTAACCGTCACACAGATGTTGCGTAAAAAAGGGGTTGTTAGCAAATTCGTGGAATATTTCGGAGAAGGACTTCACGCCTTACCGGTCGCCGATCGCGCGACGTTAGCCAATATGGCACCGGAATACGGCGCCACCTGCGGCTTTTTTCCGGTTGATCAAGAAACACTGGATTATATGACACTCACCGGCCGCTCTGCCGAAACCATCGAACTGGTGAAAACGTATACGCAAGCGCAAGGACTCTGGCACGAAAAAGGTCACGAGCCTATTTTTACCGATGTTTTAGAATTGGATTTAAGCACGGTAGAACCTTCTTTGGCAGGCCCAAAACGCCCACAAGATCGTGTTAATTTTAAAGAATTAACGAAAGCCACTGAAAAAATGATTGAAGAAAATAAGGGTCTTTTGGAGAAAGCCTTTTCTGTCGACGCAGGTATGGAAATGCATCACGGCGATGTGGTAATAGCCGCTATTACCAGTTGTACCAATACGTCTAATCCTCACGTGATGATGGGCGCTGGTCTTCTCGCCAAAAAAGCGCTGGAAAAAGGGCTTATGATTAAGCCGTGGGTTAAAACGTCGCTCGCACCTGGCTCCAAAGTGGTGACCGATTATTTGGAAAAAGCGGGACTGTTAGAGCCTTTAAATGCCTTGGGATTTAATTTGGTGGGATATGGCTGTACGACCTGTATTGGAAATTCAGGTCCTCTCAGTGATGTGGTCAGCAAAACCATCACTGAAAATAATATGACTGTGTGTGCAGTTTTATCGGGCAACCGTAATTTTGAAGGACGCATTCATCCCCTCGTGCGTGCGAATTGGTTAGCCTCGCCTCCTTTAGTCGTGGCGTTTGCATTAGCGGGTACGACACGCATTAATTTAAATGAAGATCCCTTAGGTATTAATAACCAAGGTGAGCCCATTTATTTAAAAGATATTTGGCCCACTCAACAAGAAATTGCGCAAACTATACAAGATGTTAGCCAATCGATGTTTAAAAAAGAATATTCGGAGGCGTTGTTTGAAGGCACAGAGGAATGGCAACGCTTAAAAGCCACGGCCAGTGAAACCTATGCCTGGGATGCGCACTCGACTTACATTCAATATCCTCCTTTCTTTGAAGGCATGACAGTAGACGTTCCCAAAGTAAATGATATTAAAAACGCACGCATTTTGGCGGTGTTTGGGGATTCGATTACTACCGATCATATTTCACCTGCCGGTTCTATTAAAGCAGACAGTCCAGCCGGCCAGTATCTACAAGCTCAAGGCGTAAAGCCTGTGGACTTTAATTCCTATGGCGCTCGTCGTGGCAATCATGAAGTGATGATACGCGGTACGTTTGCCAATATTCGTATTAAAAATGAGATGATGGAAGGTAAAGAAGGCGGTCTTACACGGCATCAACCCGACGGAAAAGAAATGACCATTTATGATGCAGCAATGGCCTATCAACGAGAAAACACGCCATTAGTGGTTATCGCGGGCAAAGAATACGGCACGGGTTCGTCACGCGATTGGGCGGCTAAAGGAACATTGTTGTTGGGTGTAAAAGCTGTTATTGCTGAAACGTTTGAACGTATTCATCGGTCCAATTTAGTGGGCATGGGTGTGTTACCCTTACATTTTGAGAATGGGGATACACACCAATCGCTCGGCATTACCGGTAAAGAAAAAATTTCGCTGGAAGGTTTAAGTCAAAGCATCACGCCTAATATGCGGGTGATGATGAAAATTGAATATGAAAATGGGTCGGTAAAAGAAGTGTCTTTATTGTCTCGTATTACCACGCAAGATGAAGCTAACTATTATGAAAACGGCGGTATTTTGCAGTATGTTTTACGACAACTATTAGCAAGGGGATAATCTATTGAAATATTTACTAGGATCTGCGTTATTATGGATTTGCACTTTCGCATTTGCGAGCCCTCCAGACCCTTTACCGATGGATGAGGCGTATCAACTCAGTGCCTCCCTGCGAGACAATCAAACCGTAATCGTGCAATGGAAAATTGCACCGGGTTATTATCTTTATAAAGATCATATTGCCTTTCAATCTCCTGATCAGCAGGCGCAATTAGGGCAGCCTTTAATGCCCCCTGCGAAAGACTTTTATAATCCGACGGTCGGACATTATAAAACTTATCAGGGAAATTTAAACATTCCTCTTCCGGTGATTAGTGCTAAATCCTCAAATTGGGTTTTAAAAGTTCATTATCAAGGATGTTCTCAATTCGGTTATTGTTATCCTCCTACCGATAAGATTTTAAAAATTAATACCACGGCCGATACGAACACGATTTTCAAACCGTTAGCGATTGATGTGCCTGCCATGCAGTATTCGTTAGGACACTGCCCAGAAGGCGCGCTCGATCGGATCACGTGTTTGCTGGCTCACGCCAATCCTTTATACATTTTATTGGGATTTTTAGGGTTTGGGTTATTAGTGTCTTTTACACCCTGCGTATTGCCCATGGTGCCTATTTTATCGGCTATCATTATTGGGCAGAAAAAATTATCTACCTTAAAATCCTTCGCCTTATCAGCGAGTTATGTACTAGGTATTGCTATTACGTACGCAGTCGTCGGGGTGGTATTTGGCGAATTAGGAAATAACTTACAAACGGCCTTACAAAATACGTGGGTATTGGTATTATTTAGTTTGTTATTTGTAGTATTGGCCTTATCGTTGTTTGGTTTTTATGAACTACGGTTGCCTACTCGCTGGCAAAATCATTTGCATCGACTGACAGAGCCTTCTCAAAAAAGTTCGTTGATCAGCATTTTTGTGATGGGTGTATTATCCACACTGGTCTTATCCCCTTGTGTCACCCCTCCGTTAGTAGCAGCCTTAAGTTTTATCAGCACGACAGGCAACGCGGTGTTAGGTGCTGCCGCTTTATTTACAATGGGTTTAGGAATGGGAGTTCCTTTACTGATTATTGGCACGCTGGGTGGAAAATTTTTACCTCACACAGGCGAATGGATGGAAGGCATTAAAAGATTAATCGGTATTTTATTGTTGGCCGTTGCTATTTCTATGTTGAGTCGAGTCATTACCGGTCCAGTCATTGTAGGTTTGTGGGCCCTACTCGCTTTTATTAGTGCTTATTATCTCGACGTTTTCGAAGTGTCTCAAAAAACTATTGCTAGTTTTATCCGTCGATTATTAGGATTGGTATTATTTGTGTATGCCATTCTAGCGGGAATCAGTGCATTAATGGGTAATTCCGATCCTCTCAAACCCTGGGGATGGCATGTAAAAAATCTATCACCAGACTATCCTGTCGTTCAGGTCAATACCGTTTTAGATGTCAAACGGGCTTTACATCAAGCCGTCGTTCACCATAAAGCTGTCATGCTCGATTTTTATGCAGATTGGTGCATAGCGTGTAAAGAACTGGATCGTTTTACTCTTTCCAACCCCCGCGTACAAGCTTTATTACGTCAAATGATGGTATTGAAAGCCGATGTATCTCAAAACTCAATGGAAGATAAAAATATTATGAAACACTATCACGTGATTGCACCACCCACTTTGATTTTCTTTGATGAAAAAGGCCATGAAATTAAAAAGGCGCGAATCGTGGGTGTTATATCAGCGAAACAATTTGAACGCCACTTAAAACAAAATGGATTGGTGTCTTCACCAATAAAGGCTCCACCGCCCTAACGTTCACCAAAGGATTCTGATACGGTTCCTTGTACCGGTTTTAACAGGTATTTTAAGAGGGAACGACGATCGGTAATAATATCTGCTTGAACCGACATACCCGGTTTTAATAGATTTTTCTTCGGATCTTTTCCAATATAATTTTTGTTCAACTCAATCGTGGCCTTGTAATACAGTAAACCGGAAGCGGGGTCTGTATACGTGGAAGGCGAAATAGATACAACAGAGCCTTCTACCCCTCCATAGCGTACATAATCAAAGGTATAAATTTTTACATTGACTTTATCGCCCACGGTAATATGACCAATATCCCGTGGCCGCACACGACTTTCCACTACTAATTCCTGATCACTGGGAATAATTTCCATGATTTTTTGACGCGGAGCTATTATGCTGTCTTTTTTTCCTTCAATGCCTTGTACAATGCCTGAAATGGGCGCCCGGATAACAGTGCGCTGCGCTTGATCCGATAATTGTTTAAGATTTTGTTGAATGCGAATCAAAGAGGCTTTCGTTTCACTTAATTGTTGGTGAGCAGTTGCTTCTCTGTCGGCTCGAAAACTCTCCAATTTTGCTTGACTCTCTTTTAAAGCGCCTTCAGCAGCCACCTTTTCACTTTGAAGGTCAGTAATCACTTCCGACGCTTCATTCATTCTTCTCTTGGCCGTAAGGTAATCTTTTTCAGAAACATAATGCTTCTTCACTAAGTTTTCGTACATAGCCAATTCTCGACTAAAAAGATCGGATTGTGTTTTTGCCGTGCTAATTTTTGTATCGAGATTGCGAATGCGTTCCTTATCTTGAGCTATTTGATTTTCTTGCTCAGTAATTTTAGAGGCTTGACTGGCATTTTCACGCGCTAACTGGGATTGTTCATTTTGAATTAAATCATATATCTGATTTTTATCATTAATCATATCGAATTGCGAGGAAGAAATGGACCCTACCCAATCCACTTCATCGGGTGCTTTATTATCCAAAAAAGCCTGCAAACGAACTATATCCAACGTCAAATTAACTGCCTGTGCTTCATCAATCGCTAATTGTGACTGAGCATGAATGGGATCCATTTTGATTAAAGGATCACCTTCTTTTACTTTTTGATCATTGTGGACATATACTTCATCAATAATACCCCCCTCTAAATGCTGAATAGGATAACTTTTATCGTAGGGTTGTATTTGCCCTACTGTTATCGCCACTTCATTAATAGAAGCGAAGGCAGACCATAGCAGCAACAGAAAAAACACAATTGAAATAACGAGAACCCCTTTTCGAATGAGACGAAAACGATCCCCCTCTTCTAATACAGTAGCATTTGAAATAAACTGTAGCTGTTTGTAAATATGTCGTCTTTTCATTCTTTCATCTGCCTTATTTTTTCGATTGCCTCACTAGGTTTTCCTAATAATTGCAATCGCCCTTTATCCAGCAATAAGACTCGATCTGCCATTTGAATATGAGAAAATCGATGGGTACACATAATTATAGTACTTTTGCCTCGCCATTGATGAATAGTGTTGAGAAAGTGTTGTTCAAATTTTTCATCAAAATTACTGACAGGCTCATCCAAAAGAATGAATCGCGAATTTTTAAGATAAGCGCGTGCCAAACAGAGCCCGAATTGGAAACTTTCTGAGAAACGAAAGCGTGCATAATCTGACAAAGGGGTATCAAAACCTGCTTCCAACACCTTAATCATGTCGTAAACACCCGTAATTTTAGTAGCCTCCATTAACTGCTCAGGGGTGGCCAATGGATTCGCCAATCGCAAATTTTGCTCCACCGTTCCATAAAATAATTGAGAGATTTGAGAACTATAGCTAATGGTTTTTCGATAATTAATTAAGTCAAACTGTCGCAAATCTACTCCGTCTACATAAATAGTCCCCACTTGAGGCATATACAACCCTAGCAATAACTTTAATAGAGTACTTTTCCCAGAGCCATTCGGTCCAGTCAAAGCAATTAATTCGCCGGGATAAATATGAAGATTAATATTAACCAGAGCCGGATGGATAGCATTAGGATAGCGAAAACCCACCTGATTCATCACAATATCGCCCCGAATTTTAGGCAACGTTCTAAAGGTTAAAGGGCTGCCCTCATCCTCTGACTCGATAGTCATTAAGGCATTAAACTGAAGCATACTGCGCCTTATTTGAAGGAAACGGGGTAAATAAATATAAAGGGATTTTATAGGGGAAAGGGAGCGCCAAATTAAAATCATCACCGCAATCATCGTACCCACATTTAAACGTTGGTCCATGATCATAACAGCACTTATACCTAATAATACTGTCCCAGCCCCTGCAACAATAAAATCGGATACACTATTATCTAATACTCGTTTCACGCTGTTGATAAAATTTTCATACGAGTTATCTCCTGAAATATTCCGTTCTTTTTCAATCCATTTGCCTTCTAATTGAAGCATTTTAATCGTGTGTTGTTTTTGAAGCGCTTCAATAAGAAATTCCTGTCGTTCATAATTTTTAGAGTTTGCTTCTTCGTCTTTGGAAGAATAAAACTGTTTTATAAATACCATCACTGCAAACAATACTGTCGATATAATGGGTATCCACACTAATATTCCACCTAACAAGCCAATGACAAAAAGCAAAACCGCTATAAAAGGAATCTCTAAGAAAGTAATCATCATAGGGCCACTGATAAAAGAACGTAATGCAGAAAAGTCACGTATTTTAGCAATTTGAGAGCCAATCGAGGCGCCTTCCGTATAAGCAGCGGGTAAAAATAATATTTTCTTAAAAACGGCATCACCCATCGATTGGCTAATGTCTGTCCCTATAGAAGAGACTAAACGGCTTCTAATTTTCTGAATCATCGTAGCACCCACGATGGCCAACGCCACGCCGATTAAAAACGCTATACTGCTTGAGGGCGCATGGGTTCCCACTACCTGATTATAAATCGCCATAATGAAAAGGGGCGTGCCTAAATTTAATAGGCTTAATACAAAACCAAACTCCATAACCCGCGCTAACGTTTTTTTATGTTGTTGCCATACATGGCTAAACCATGGTTGGCGGGATGCTCCTACTCTTAATCGCGGACGTTTTTTAAATACATACGCAACACCTTGAAACTGAACCTGTTTAACACGCTTTAAAATTTTTTTCGTGGCGTCATACAGTAATGCCGAATTTTTTCTCGCATCCAAAATAAGTAGAACATTTCCATCATCGGCCACAAAAAGACACGGCAATAAACGTTTATCCAATTCGTCTAATCTCAAGGCAAAGGATTCAGAATCAAATCCTAGAATCTGCATAACTTGGCAAAACAACAGCGCATTATGCACCTCTGAAAAATGAGGGAGCGCTTCTATTACATCCCGCCGAAGTCCTCGCCAATGCAACGCTTGTAATAAAGGAGCAAAGCATCGTTCATACGGTGTGCGATCCAGATTCAGAGGAGAGTCTATTGCTTTCATGCTAACTCACGCAAATGTTGATCTAATTCATAAACTCGATCAGCCAACCGGATAGCCGGTTGCCATTCGGTAATAAGAATCATGGTACAATGCTGTTTAATACGATGAAGCAACGTCAGTAAATCGCGATTACCGAAAAAATCCAGCGCCGCATTGCCTTCATCAAAAATTAGAATTTTAGGTTGTTTTAAAAGGGCTCGAATAATCATCATGCGTTGTTTAACACCTTGCCCAATGACGGTTACTGGATTTTTGCCTACTTCGGTATCAAACCCTCTCGGCATTTCTTTTACCAAATTAATCAAACCCAGCACACGCGAAAGCCTTAATGCAACAGGTCTATTAGCCTCGTTAAAGAGCGTAATATTATCCATAATGGTTCCTGCCAACAGATCAGAATTCTGAGGAATATAGGCGATCTGTTCTCGCACAGAATTTAAGTTATACTCGAAAATATTTTTCCCATCCAACATTATTTTTCCGCTTTCAGGCGGAATATAGCCCATAAACAGTTGCGCTAACGTAGACTTGCCTTTTTGGCCATTGGCGCGAATCGCAATAGTCTCACCTTTCTTTACTTGTAAATTAAGATTTTTAAACAAATAACGTGTTTGATTGATATTTTTTAACGAAATATTTTCGAGCCTAAGAGTGCCTTGAATAGCACCCATAGATTGTTTTCCCGGTGGACATTCTTGTGGTAATTGCAACAAATCGATCATTTTTCGTCGCACAAGTTTCACGGTCTGCATCCGTGTCCAAGCACTTAAAATAGAATTAAGCGGTTGAATGCAACGGCCTGTTAATAATGTACAGGCTGCTAAACTACCAATGGTTAAAGAACCATTTAGTACTAACAAACCACCAAACAAAGCCACCAAAATTAAAGCGGCTTGTGAACCTATCTGGCGTCCTAAACCCAGTTCTGTATCTTCTTCATTGCTATAACTATCCAATAGAGAACGCTTAACCTCCAATCGTTCATAGCGTCGTAACATTTGGGATTCGAGGCCAAAGGATTTAACGGTATGCACATTAGAAAGCGTATTAATAAGAAAGTTAATTTCATGATCGGCTTGTTCTTGTTGAGCAATTTTCAACATTTCAATATTTTTATTAATTAATCCACTATAAATAAGCAATCCTAATAAAATTATTACCGGTAGAAAAACTAACCATCCTCCAATATACGCAATGAGCCCTAGAAATAAAAAAATAAACGGCGCATCCATCAACGTACTGAGTGCCTGACTGGCATAAAAACTTCTCACATAATTTAAGGAATTTAAATCATCCAAATGAGCTCCAATGCCTTTTTTCTCAAAAGCGGTGATTTGTGTATGCATTAAATGAGAAAATACTTTGCAGGTTAATCGATGCTCATACTTAGCATCTACCCACGCGGCCACATAGGAACGGCCTATTCTTAAAATACTTTCTAAAATGAGCGCTGAAAAAACGCCCAATAACAAGAGTGACAACGTATTTAAGGAATGATTAGGAATCACACGATCATACACTTGCAATAAAGCAATCGGGAATGCAATGGATAAAAGATTAATCGCTAAAGAAGCGGCTAAAATAACTACAATCGTTTCACGACTGCTTAATTTAAGAACTTGGTTGAGTCCTTCCAAAAAAAATGGGGGTTCTTTGAAAGAGATGGAACGAATACCGATGATTTTTAATCGGGCTTTAAGCGCTTTGAAATTATTTAAATCCCAGTGGGGAATAAAGCGTTTCCAAGCAGAGAGAGTCCGATGTAAGGCGCGTTTATGATCCTTCATAGTGCCCAACTTCATCCTTTATATTAGTTGTACTATAGTCAATGGGATTTGCATTCACAAGCTTGCACAAAACACCGCTTTTTTCGATCATTAGCTATACTCCTTTAACAAGGAGACAAACGATGTCGAAGGATGATTTTTTAGAACATCCCGGTAACCAACCCGATGATAAAAGGCCTGAAGAGAAAACTCCTTCCTCTTTTGACAGAGCCGTACAAAATGTGCCTAGCCCAGGCGAAACAGATCCTTCCCGAGACACGGTTCATCGAGGCCTCCATGTTCAACAAGCCACCCCTGCGGAACAAATGGTTCCCACAAAACCTGGCAGGCCTCGCTCGATAGCCACGGAAACTTCCACTCCTGAAACCAATAAACTCCCCGCTTCTTCCTCGCCGTCATCGGACGCACCGAGTCCCCAAACAACCCCTACGGGAATAGAAGCCACGGAAACTTCCACTCCTTCTGCCACACAAACATTCACCGGACGCCCAGCAGACACCTCTATAGGTGAACGCCCTAGCCCTCCTGGCACATTCTCCCGTGGCGAAGAAGGCTCCGAAACTCAACCCTTATTCTCGTCTATGCCCACCGACACTGCTTCCCCTGCTCCGTCAGAGGGAGAGGCTACTCCCACCAGCCCTATCACCTCCACGGCTACTTCTCTTGAGGAAACTACTCCACAAAATGGAAGTACCAGCAATACAGCTGCTTCTCTTGAGGAAACTACTTCCCCAAATGAAAGCACCGGCAATGAGGGCAATGAAAATGAAGGTGCGAATAACGACGGTGGGAACAGTGACGACGAAGGACAAACATTTATTGGAACAGAGTCAACCGATACCCTTACCGGGACACCGTGGGCCGATATTATTGAAGGCCGGGGCGGTAATGACACCCTCACAGGCGAAGCAGGAGACGACCTTATCCAAGGAGAAGCGGGCCTGGATACGCTCAAAGGCGGGGAAGGCAATGATACCTTGCAAGGCGGCAGCGACAATGACCTTTTATATGGCGAAGAAGGCAACGACATTCTCGAAGGCGGATCAGGAAATGATACCCTTCAAGGTGGCGAAGGCAGCGATACATTGTCTGGAGGAGAAGGTAAGGACACTCTCCAAGGAGAGGGAGGAAAAGATATCCTTCACGGCGGTGACGATAACGACACAGTGGAAGGAGGAGAAGGAGACGATACCCTCTATGGGGAGGGCGGCAAGGATACCCTTAAAGGAGGCACAGGCCATGACACACTCGAAGGAGGAGAAAATAATGACACCTTGTATGGAGACGAAGGAGACGACACGCTTCAAGGAGATGCTGGTAAAGATACTCTTCGCGGCGGCTCTGGTCGTGATATTTTAACCGGGGGCGAAGACGATGATACTCTTTACGGAAACGAAGGAGATGACACACTTCAAGGAGACGCGGCCAAAGACACTCTTCGCGGCGGCGCCGGCAATGACCGCTTAGAAGGCGGTGCTGATGCTGATACTTTATACGGCGAAGAAGGCAACGACATTTTAGAAGGAGGTGAAGGAAAAGATACCCTCCGAGGGGGGGAAGGGAATGACACCCTCTACGGCAATCAAGGAAACGATACCCTTTATGGAGAGGAAGGCTCCGATTCTTTTGTCTTTGGCGTAGGTGCTGGCAATGACACAGTGGCAGGCGGTAAAGGTGGCGGCTGGACCGATACGATTCGCCTGGAAGGAATAAGCAATGGTCCCTCCGTTAAGCTCGGCGGCGAAGGTACCTGGATATTAGAATTAGATAAGAAAAGCCCCGATTACACGATCGACCAGGAAAATCACGTCCTGGAATTTAAAGGCGAAGGAAGCGGCACCATTACCCTTTCCGATGGGAGCGAACTGGACTTTAAAGACATCGAACGGATTGAGTGGTAGAAGCGTCTACAACCCATTATAATGAATCATGCTACGTACTCTTTTAACATTACCGGATCAGGCAGACCGTCTATTACTGCATTCGTGTTGCGCACCGTGTTCAGGCGAAGTGATGGAAGCGCTTTTAGCCTCGGGTATTCATTACACGATCTTTTTTTATAATCCCAATATTCATCCCCAACAAGAATACGAAATCCGCAAAAACGAAAACATTCGATTTGCTGAAAAACACAGCGTTCCCTTTGTGGATGCCGATTATGATCGCGACCGTTGGTTTGAACGCGCCCGTGGCATGGAATACGAACCAGAGCGGGGACGCCGATGCACGATGTGTTTTGATATGCGATTTGAACGCACCGCGCTATATGCCCATGAAAATGGTTTCCCGGTTATCACCAGCTCTCTTGGCATCTCACGTTGGAAAAATATGGAACAGATTAATGAGTGTGGTATTCGCGCAGCCTCGAAATATCCGTCTTTAACGTATTGGACTTATAATTGGCGCAAAGAAGGCGGTTCTCAACGCATGATTGAAATTTCTAAGCGTGAACAGTTTTATCAGCAAGAATATTGCGGCTGTGTCTATTCGTTGCGAGACACCAATCGTTGGCGCATACAGAATCAACGCGAGCGTATCAAAATGGGTATTAACTATTACGGAATAGGAAAATGACAGTTATTATTAGCCAAAACGTTGCCGTGTTAGTCGATGGCAATAACATTGAACGCAGTATTCACGACCTATGCGGTGATGTGGGAGCTATGTTGAATTTTGATAAATTAATTCCCAAATTAATTGGTAATCGTTCCCTCAATCGATTAGTGTATTTTCGAGAAGGTCGGCAAATTTCAGAAAAATTGGCAGAACGATTACACAGTTTATTTCATGGTTCGGTACAACCCTGTCACAAGAGTGCGGATATTCCACTTTCCATTAAAGCCATGCAGCTTGCGAACAAAGTCGATACGATTATTATTATGTCCGGGGATTCCGATTATGTGGAATTGGTGCGGCATTTAAAATCAGACGGGGTGCGCGTTGAAATTGCAGCCGTTTCCACAACGACTTCCTCGGTGCTCATGGAGGAAGCGGATCACTTTCACGCTATTGTGCAAGAAGATTGGTTTACCTTAAGCGGAAAAAATAGCAGCCGAAAAAATCCCCGCCATAATCCTAAGCGGGATTAAACCGTGAAAAAATAGCGCAAGGCATCCAAAAACTTTGCTTCAAAATGTTCACAAAATACACAAAATAGGTGGGATCTTCTGTGAACAGTAGACATTGTCGCCTTCTATGCCTAGAATGGCGCGATGGCACGTTTATTAGTCTTACATGGTCCTAATTTAAATTTGCTGGGATCCCGGGAGCCTATGCTCTATGGCAACACGCCCTTAACAGCAATCGATCAAGCGCTTAAATTAGAAGCGGAAGCCCTGGGCCATCAAATTCAGAGTATTCAGAGCAACGCCGAAGATAAATTGGTGGATGCCATTCAAAGTGCAAAAAAATTTAATGTGGATTGTATTCTGATCAATCCGGCGGCCTTTACTCATACGAGTATTGCCATTCGAGATGCCTTGCTAGCGGTTCAAATTCCTACGATTGAAGTGCACCTCACTATTCCCGAAGCACGAGAACCGTTTCGGCACACGTCATTAATTGCGGATATTGTGATAGGCCGCATCCAAGGGTTTGGCGCATTTTCTTACGAATTGGCGCTAAGCGCCGCCCACCAATTTTTGCAAACCCAACTCCTGAACGAGGAAACACGCTAATGGATATTCGTACCATTAAAAAATTAATCGAACTGATCAATGAAACCGGTGTCGGCGAAATCGAAGTCACTAGCAAAGAAGGGGATGCTGTCCGCATTAGTCGACACATGGGAACCACTCCTTTGTATATGCCAACACCTCCTCCCGCTGTGGTTGCCGCGCTGCCGATGAATGAAAAAGCGCAGCCGGGCAAAACGGAGCACTCTCCTAAAAAAGAAGTGCCAGAAGGACACACGGTTAAATCCCCAATGGTAGGAACCGTTTATTTAGCCTCCAAACCCGGCGCTAAACCCTTTGTGGAAGTAGGCCAACGCGTAAGCGCAGGCGACACGCTGTGTATTATTGAAGCCATGAAAATGTTTAACGAGATTGAAGCGGACGTATCGGGTGTATTGAGCGCTCGTTTAATTGAAAATCAACATCCCGTAGAGTTTGATCAACCTCTTTTTGTAATCGACACAGATGCCTAATCATTATGTTTAAGAAAATTTTAATTGCCAATCGGGGTGAAATTGCCCTGCGAATTTTAAGGGCGTGCAAAGAAATGGGTATTGAAACCGTGGCCATTTATTCCACGGCCGATGCTGAATTAATGCACGTACGGTTAGCCGATGAAACCGTCTGTATTGGACCGCCCAATAGCGCGGAAAGTTATCTGAATATTCCTGCTGTTATTTCAGCCGCGGAAATCACGGATGCAGATGCACTGCATCCAGGCTATGGTTTTTTGGCAGAAAATGCGGATTTTGCAGAACGCGTGCAAGAATCGGGCTTTACGTTTATTGGCCCTGCTCCAGAAACTATTCGCCTAATGGGCAATAAAGTGTCTGCGATTCACACGATGCGAAAAGCCGGTATTCCCTGTATTCCAGGTTCAAACGGTGCATTAGGAAACGATGAACCACACAATTTAAAACTGGCTAATCAAATTGGCTATCCCGTCATTATTAAAGCCGCAGGCGGTGGTGGCGGACGAGGCATGCGTGTCGTGCGGGCCGATAACGAGCTGATTAATGCTATTGCAATGACAAAAACGGAAGCCCAAGCAGCTTTCGGTACCGATGAAGTGTACATGGAAAAATTCTTAGAAAATCCGCGCCATATTGAGATTCAGATATTAGCGGATGGACAAGGACATGCCATTCATTTAGGCGAACGAGATTGCTCACTGCAACGACGCCATCAAAAAGTATTGGAAGAAGCTCCTGCACCCGGTATTACCGAAGAACAACGTCAAAAAATTGGCCGCCGGTGTGCAGAAGCTTGCATAGAAATTAATTATCGCGGCGTAGGGACGTTTGAATTTTTATACGAAAACGATGAATTCTATTTTATCGAAATGAATACGCGTATCCAGGTGGAACATCCTGTCACAGAATTGATTACGGGTGTGGATTTAATTAAAGAACATATTAAAGTGGCCTCGGGTTTGCCACTGACATTAACGCAAGACGATATTCGTATTAAAGGGCACGCCATTGAATGCCGCATTAATGCAGAAGATCCTAATAATTTCTTACCATGCCCTGGATTAGTCAGTATGTATCATGCGCCGGGTGGGCCGGGTATTCGAATGGATTCTCATCTTTACAGTGGTTATAAAGTGCCGCCCTATTACGATTCTTTAATTGGAAAATTAATTGCTTATGGGGAAACCCGTGAAATGGCGCTACGTCGCATGCACAATGCACTGCATGAAATTGTGGTGGATGGTATTAAAACCAATATTCCCCTGCATCATAAATTAGTGCAAGATGAGCAGTTTAAACGCGGCGGCGTGAATATTCATTATCTTGAGAAGAAATTAAAGGCGGAGAAGGAAGGGCTCTAAGAAATTAATTCCATGGGCGGTAATGAAAGTTGGTATTTTGCGTGAAATTGCCCGCCCCCTGCAATCACCCGTTTCCCTGACCCTAAATCAACCCGTGAAAGATCAATCGATTGAAGCCATTCGTGGTGATGCGCTTCTGCTAAAAATAAAAATAACCGCTTTACTTTAACGGACGTACAATCTTCTAATAACGATTGAACCAACAAAGGCCGTAATGTTTTTACATGGCCCATCAATTGCACAACTTTCTCATAATCCATTTTATTGGGCACCAAATATAAAACTTCCATCACCGCCCGTTCCAGGGTTGAGATTTTTATCTCAAAATCACCTGCTTGAAAACGCTCAATTCCTAAACGACGATTATGGTTAAATAAGTTAGTTTTAAAGGTGCGAAACCGTCTGCCCCACTCCGTTTGTTTAAACCAGCGGGGGATTTTTTCCTCGGGTACCGCAAAGAGCATGACAGGATCCATCTCTAAAAAAGAAAGTTTTTTAATGTAATACTGAAAGGCACTTAAGCCACCAATATGAACACAGCCATTTAAATGGGTTTGAATGGCGTATAAGCCACCCAAATAATTGATGGGATCCTTAGCTTGGGCATAAGCCCCATTGGAAAGCCGGTTTAAAAGACCGGATCGAACATAGTTATCAGCTAATTGACGGTAAATACCGAAAGAGGCGAGCCAGGGGAGTACCGCCACTGTCCCTTGTGGCCAATGATCCATCATCTGTTTGAGCTTCCTACCCATATTTATCCTTTATCGATCAAACCCGTTTCCTTGAGTAACTGCTGGACAAAATATCACTTTACTAAACAAAATGCAATCCTGTAAGATGCCGGCCTATGGCCATGACACACCCTGAATTTATTGCCTTTGCCGCTCGCCTCGAGGCGATCATCCAAAATCCTGGTCTGTTTGAGCAGCCTCGAGAGGCTCTTGAGGCTCAAGTAGCCGGCTTAGATCCCGAGTTAAACCGGTTAAGTGCGGAACAGGTCATCGCTCTAAAAAAGCACGTGCCAACCCCCTTTGATGTCGCCATAGCTTCTATTCGACTGGAGTGTACAGCAGAACGATTTTTCGATCATCTTAAACTAGCTGGTATATTTTTACTGGGGGTTATAGGTACGTATGGGTTTAACCGACTAGCCTGCGACTTTATCGTTAGAAGAAAAGGCAGCGCGGAGTGTGAACCGACTTGCTTATCGATAAACCCTCTTCTTCCTATCTTCCTTGGCTTAGTCCTCGTATTAGCCTCCACCTTAGTGCCTACTGCTTCCCGCCGCTCGCTCACGGCAAAAATGGAACGTTTAGAGACTCAAATACTCTTATACCAAGCTTTTCAAAGAGTGATCGAAGAAAAATTAAACACTCGGTTAAATAGGCTACAAGAAGAAGCTTCTTCCACTGCTCCCCGAAGCAGGCGTTAATTCATGCACGATTCCACATACGTTCGGGCATTATTCAATTCCCACTGCTCATAAATATCATTATATAAATCACAGCGGCCATCACGAATCAGATGAATACCCCGTATCAGGCGAATTTCTTCCGGGGGCGTTAAGTAGATTTGATTAATGGCATTGAGAAAATCCGGATAATGTTCATTGGAATCGTGTAAAATATGATGATCGATATACTGACACGCCAAACGTTTCTGAAAAATTTCTTCCCTTCCATCGGTTTTAGCAATCACAAAACGACTGGTAAATAAAAAATCCCGAGAAAGTTGAATGGCTCGGAACTCGAGCGGAATAATCCGCTCCGTCATTAAAATAGCGCCTAAGATTTCGTACAAATCACCTTTTAATTCCATATAGTGCATTTGTTTATTATATTGAATCACCGAACTTAAAGGGCGAGCCCGTTTCAAAACAGCAGGCGTAATATCCAACGCATTTAAAAAATGGGATTGCCAAGTGGCATGTGAATTTTCAGGATGCATTTTTCCTTCTGCATCAAACCCTGTTTCATCACACAGATTCCTTCGTAACGATTGAGTCAAAGGCTCTAATTTTTGTTCTTCAGCAATATCTAATGCCATCGTTAATTGACGAATGAGCTGGGAACGGATAAGGGCTTTCTGGATAATCAAAAGCTTAAATTGATCCGGATTAATTCGACGCAACATCATACGCCGAATGGCCATGTTCGCCACAACGGATTGCATGGCTTTATTGATCACAGCATGTAAATCCATGGCTGCAACTCCTTTATTGATGTGAATGAAGATCCTTGAGCAGGTAAAAAACCCAGATCCGTGGCGAGAAGTGCTCGAACAATTCCTGTTGAAAAATTATACGCTAATTTTCTTTTGACGCAACAAAACTTGCCAGCGTTTCATGCAATTGTTTTAACGTCACCGGTTTGCTTAAAAAGCCATCCATTCCAGCTTCAAAACAACGGGCTTTTTCTTTATCGGTAACATGAGCCGTTAACGCAATAATCGGGGTATCTTTATTAGGGCCGCCACTTTCTCGAATGGCTTCAGCAACGGCCAAACCATCCACATCCGGCAATCCAATATCCATTAAAATTAAATGATACCGTCGGGAAGCAGCACGAATCGCAGCTCTTCCCCCGGAATCTACGGTATCAATTTCGCATCCTAATTTTTCCAAAAACATTTGAGCCACCCGTTGACCCATCGCATCATCTTCAACGAGTAAGATGCGGCATTTATCGCGGGGCAATTCCAACACCTGAAATCGAGTGGGTTCTTCTTCCCGCAAAGACTGATTTCTGGGTAAACGCACTTCGACCGGCAATCGACAGGTAAAGACGCTGCCCTGCCCTTTTTGGCTTTGAACACTCACCGTTCCACCTAATGCTTCTACCAACTGGCGCACAATGTTAAGCCCTAACCCAATGCCACTATGGCGACCCTTGTAAGAAGGATCAATACGGGTAAAACGCTCGAAAATAGTGTCTAAATATTCAGGATCAATACCAATGCCTGTATCACTGACCACGAATTCTAGATTGGTTTTTCCATATTTATCGCGCATTAAATCTATGATCACTCGAATCTCACCGGTTTCGGTAAATTTTAATGAATTAGTCACAAGGTTAATCAGAATACGCTTTAATACGTCCGGATCGGTTTGAATGCCTAAGGGATGAGTGCGGAATTCAATCTGAAAACTTAATCCTTTGTCTTCTCCTTGGCGCTTAAGTTGTTTTAATGTTTCGTTTACAAGCTCTCCAATATTCACTTCGGTAAAATGCAGCGGATAATTGTCTGCTTCCAATTGAGAAATATTCAGAACATCATCTACTAATCGCAATAATACTTGACCCGAAGTTCGAATATCTTCTAGAAAAGGACGAATTTTAATATTTTGTTCTTCCAATAATAAAGCTTCTGATAATCCTAAAATAGCATTCAACGGCGTTCGAAAATCGTGGCTCATATTCGCAATAAAATCAGATTTAGCACGATTGGCAATTTCGGCTTTTTCTTTGGCCTTCATTAATTCCTGCTCAATACGTTTTTGCTCAGTAATATCCGCTGAAACCGCTAAAATACCAATGATTCGATTGGAGGGGTCATAGATAGGCACTTTGTTAATTAGCACCGAAATTTTTTTACCGCCTGCTACTGACAGTATTTGCTCTACGTCCACAAGGGGCTGGCCCCTTAATACGGCTTTATCTCGTGAGACAAATGTTTCAGCCGTATCGCCCTCCTGAGACCAGGGAAGATCGTAATCCGTTTTGCCAACAATCTCTTTAGGGGAATGTAATCCCACTAAACGCGCATAATTTTCATTACAGCCTAAATAAATCGAATGGTTGTCTTTCCAAAAAATATATTGGGGTAGGTGTTTAACAATCGTATCGAGAAAAATTTGACTATACCCACCGCCGGAGGAATTGTTCTGTGGAATACCTACTAAAAAATAGCCGTTTTCTATGGGTTGCAAATGCCAAAGATAATCAGAGGTGGTTTCGCCAAACAAGGCATTGTATTGTTTTTCATTTAATAAAGTGACTAACGGTTGATCAAACGCTTCCGCTTCCGTACATTCCAACCAATGTTGCGCGGCCGTATTTAAAGCAAGCACATGGAATTGTGGTGTTAATTCAATAACTAGATGATGCCCTTTGGAAAAATAGTGCACTAACTGGTTTGTATTAAGTGATTTTCTAAGCATGAGAAATGCCGATCCATTAGGGTCTATGGGAGGCTCTATTGTAAAGAAAACCCCTCGCTATAGCAATTCTCTGGGTCACATTAAGCAAAAGATAACTATATAGAATCCCTAAAATATCAGGGGATTATTGGCTTCTTTTTGACCAGTTTCCATCGAAGCACACTGGTGAATACGGAAGCCACCACCATCATGATCACCAGCAACCGGAAGGGATGGTGATAAAATAACGAAATGAGCACACTGGCAAACACGGCAGTCCAACTCACTCCCATTGAAAACACAGACATTTTTGCACCGGCAGGCTCTTGACTGGCTTCCATCGCAAACCGTTGGAAGGAAGAAAAAGAAAGACCAGCGCCCGCTGCAAAGCACATATAACCTGCGACAAGCCAGGAAAGGCTTCCGCCCCATCCGAGCATACCGATTATCGCTATGACGTTGCCGATACCAATCCATACCAAAGCCACTATCAACAAAATAGTAATAGAATAATGTTCTATAAGCTTTTTTACGCTATGCGTGCCAATCATAAAGGCACCGAAAATAAGCGCCTGAAAAATGCCAAACATAAAGGGCGTGTAATGAAAGGTTTCAACAATTAGAAAAGGGCCGGCTGTTAACCACGCGATAAGCACCATAAATAATAGGCAAAAACACGTAAGGTTTGTCATAAATTGTTTATTCGCCAGTACTCGACCAAAACGACGCGTAATATCACGAATATCTAACGAATGTCGATTATCCGACTGAATGGGTTCAGGCATCACACGATATAAGACACTCAGCGCTACCGCCGCCCACACGGCGAGTAGGATAAAAATCGATTGCCAATTAAAGTAATGAATAATCACAGCTCCTACTAAAGGGCCAATGGTCGGTGCTAAAATCGTAATACTGCCCATTAACGCGACGATGCGAATAGCTTCTTCTTTTTGTAACACTTCATGAATACAAGCATATCCTGCAACAATCATAGTCGCCACGGAGACACCTTGAATATAGCGTGCGATAAGAATAATGCTGATATCGGGAATCAGTGCACACATGGCATTGGCAACGACATACAATAAACCCCCTGCCAACAAAACAGGCCTGCGCCCAAATCGATCCGAAATAGGGCCAATAAAACATTGCAATGTCGCTGTACCTAAAAACCATAGCGTGATGGTTAACTGGGCTGTATGAGGCGTGATATTGAATTCACGCATAAAGGTAGGCAAAGCCGGTAAATACATATCATTCGACAAATAACAGGCGATCTCATAAGCCACGAGCGCAAAAGGAAAGAGCAATAGAAACGATTTCTTCATGATAGCGTTAATTATACGTAATGTTGAGGAGTTTTTCCGAAATCTCTTGTTAGAGAAATTAGGCCTTATACCGCTGATGAATATGCTCAATAAAAAAACGGGGCGAAAGGGTTTCACCCGTGGCTTGGATCAGTAGTTCATCCATGGATAATAAAGAACCTTTGGAATGCACATGCTCCTGCAACCAGGCCAGTAAGGCCGTAAAATCACCTTTCTCAATGTGCTGCAATACGTGAGGCTCTGCTTTTTGGAGAGAAGAAAATAATTGCGCGGCTATTAAACGGCCTACGGTATACGCGGGAAAATAACCAAAAATGCCTGCAGGCCAATGGACATCTTGCATCACGCCGTTTTTATTGTCGTCCTGCGTTCGAATACCTAATAACGTATGCATATGATGATCCCATGCCTCAGGCAATTCTTTTACCCGTAATCGGCCAGAGACTAATTGTTGTTCCAATTCATACCGTAAAATAACGTGAAGGGGATAGGTTACTTCATCCGCTTCTACCCGGATAAGGCTCGGTCGAACACGCGTGCAAAAATAAAAAAGATTATGCGGCTCAAAGGCAGATTGAGGACCAAACGAGTGGTTTAATTTGGGTGATAAAAACCGCAGGAATTCCAAGCTTCTGCACACATCCATTTCCATCAACAAGGATTGGCTTTCGTGAACTGCCATGCCGAGTGAGTGCCCAACCGGTTGATTTAACCAATTTGCCGGTAATTGTTGTTCATAGAGGGCATGCCCTGTTTCATGACACGTACCCATCAAGGCAGACAGTAAAAGATCCGTGGAATAACGCGTGGTTAATCGCACATCCTGCGGAACACCGCCGCAAAATGGATGATGACTGACATCCAATCGTCCATGGTTAAAATCAAATCCCATCGTTTTCATTAATTCCAAACTGATTTCGCGTTGCGCCTCGATCGGAAAAGGGCCTTTAGGTTCAACGATAACCTGTTTGGATTGATGAGTGACGATGGTTTGAATGAAGGAAGGCAATGTTTTTTTTAATTCGGCAAACAAAGGGTTTAAGAAGGCTTGATTAACGCCTGGCAAATAACTGTCCAGCATCACATCATAAGGAGACAATTTAAATAATTCGGCGCGAATCTCGGCAATTTCAATTTGATACTGAAGACTGGTTTGCAATAAGGGATAAAACTCTTGCCAATTATTTTCAGCTCGCATCACGCGCCAGGCTTGTTCGCAGCGAATCGAGGCTTGTTTCGCTTTTTCAATTAAGCTATCGGGCACCCCACAGGCCATCCAATAACTTTTTTCCATCCACTTTAGATTGGCGCGATCCCATTCCGACGATAAGGATTCTTCGTTAGCTTGATGTAATAAATCTTCCCATTTTTTTTGGGCCATCCTCTCGTGTTTAAGGCGCTCTAAAGTCGCTAATGCCGCTCCCCGAGCCTCGCCTCCGCCGGCCGGCATCATCACCGCCTCATCCCAGCTGGCCATGGCCGATAAATGTTCCAAATGTGCGATTTGCAGAAAAAACGTTTTCAAGGTTTGGTAGGCTGAAACCATTTATTTATCCTTAAGGCTATTCTATAGCTTAATTCTAACATAAAAACTTGAGCGTAAGGGTCTCTCTAAGGCCTGCAGCCAGGATTGAGTACCGTAAACATCCAAGCTACGAAAATAATGTTTGAATTTCTCGAGGTGTCCTTAAGAAATTCTTAATCTTTCTTCCTTATACTGGCTATCCTATGAAAATCTCCGCGGATGAACGTCGCACAGCCTATGAATTTTTCGCTACGGTGGGCCTTGAGCTTGATCTGTCCAAACCCCACGATCGCGCTCTTGTTCATCATTTATTACAGGGCTACCATCAATCGGCTGCGCCTCAACCTCATATCGAACAAGCGTTAGCCTCTTCATTGAAGCTTCAAGAGTATGTTCGTGTCACGCGCCATTTTCGTGAGAGGGGAATAACAAAACAGCAATGGTCTAATCTCCGATGGTTATTGCTCCGCATACTGTGGGACATACTGGCAGACCATCAAAGTATTACTGACGATAGAATAAGCCGCAATCCTTTATTAGCCGCGGCCCTAGGCGAATTGAGCCCGGTTATTAGAAGAATCCACGAGCATCAATTTGAAACACAATGGATAAGAAACCCTCTGGTCACCGATGCATCCGCTGAAGAACGTTTATTTACTCGAGCTTCCCTCCTGATGGGAATGATCACGATGCTAGGGGCGGCTAAGGTATATCATTCTCTTGATCCTCGCCTCTTAGTACTCCGAGAAGAACATTTACCTCCTGGTATGGTATCGCATCCCACCTTTTTTCAGCCCCCCTTTCTCCTCAATAGTATGAACAAAAATGGCTCTCTTGTCGTACTGGATCGACATGGGCGGCTAGTGACCGCTGTTATTGCCCGGGAGAAAAAAGCGGAAATAGAGGAGTGGGAAGAAAGCATTAGAATCGTTTCATTTCAGCACGCATATTATGCTCCCGCCGTTACTACCCCAGATGAAGAGAAAGAAGCGTGCATTTTTGCTCATCATTGGGCGAACTCTTATGAAGATAAAGGCCTGTTCCCTGCTCGAAGTGTTTATGATCCCTTTAAAAAAACCATTGAGTTATCGTCTGTTTGTTTTTTGGAAAAATGTCCTGAACGTCCTCTCGAATTTCCTCCCTGTGTTACCAGCCTTGGAGCAACGCGTTATGCACTGGTAGCGTCGTCACATACGGCTACTTTATTTACCTCTCAATTGGCAGAAATAAGCGTCTATTCAGCCGCGGCCTCTGTCCTGGCCCTTCTCATGGTGACTCAATATGCTTGGTGTTCTCAACGTCCGGAATTTTTAAGAAATCAATCCTATTCTTCTGGGGTACTCTCAATATTTGCTTCGATCATGTTCATTGCGTACCTTCTAGAAACCACCTATGAAAATAAAACCTTTGTGCCTGTTTTTAGCGAACGAACTCCTTTTCGATATCTCAGTATTTTTTTATATTCTTGGCCTCTTTTTATAGCGATGTGTATGTGGCTCTATAGCCTGAAAAAAACAAAAAACTTAGTTTCCCCTCTGGTTTCCCGATGCCTTTTCCGCCCCCCCAATCCACAGGAATTGAAGCCATTACAAGAAGCGTATGATAGGGCACAACGTCAGATGGAGGAGGCGCTTCGCTTCGATGTTCCCCAAACGGCAGCTTCTACGGCCTTGATTCCTTCTTCTCCCGAACTTCGTCGTCGGTAGACTTTTTATTCCGGCAAAAATCCATCCGCTTGCATAGTCCACAGTTTGGCAAAATGGCCTTGTGTTTGAAGAAGGGCTGATGACTTGCTTTCTTCAACAATGCGTCCTTGGTGAAACACTAAAATTCTATCCATATCCGATAACGTGGATGAGCGATGGGCAATAACGAGCAGCGAATATTTTCAATTAAGCTGTGATGAAACAATATAGGGGGAAAGCGTGTCATTGAGGACCCAAGTCAATGAAGCCACCAGAAAAATAACAAATTTAGCCTACTGCTTTCGTACGAAATGAAAAATAAACGGAAACGGACTGACTGGTAAATTCATAAAAACCTCAGGTATCAAAAATCGTTAAAAAAGGCTTGCTTTTTAAGCAGGCGCCGATTTTTTAGCCTAGAAGATTTACAGATTTACCTTAAAAATTTTAAATTACTCGTATTAATCATATTACTGTTTATTAAACAAATCAATTATTATAGAATCCTCCTTAATGAAGCGCCCTACCGAAAAACAGGAGATAAAATGAAAACATTTACTTTATTTACGCTGACACTTAGCATAGCATACACGCCTATCTACGCAGGTAATGCGTTAAACCCATCATCTACCCAAGAGGCTACACGGATGCAATCTATTGCTATAACCAACAAAAACGAAGGCGAAGCATTTTTAAACCAGAATAAAACCAAACCCGGCGTGGTTACTTTACCGGATGGTTTACAATATAAAATCATTCATGAGGGTAACGGAGAAAGCCCTACCAAAAATGATAGTGTCACGGTGGATTATGCCGGTACGTTAATTGATGGAACCGAATTTGATAGTTCTTACAAACGGGGTGAACCCATCTCTTTCCCGGTATCAGGCGTTATTCCAGGATGGACAGAAGCCCTTCAATTGATGAAAAAAGGCGCTACGTGGGAACTCTATATTCCATCGGCTTTAGCCTATGGTCAGCGCGGTGCCCCTCCGGCAATTGGCCCTAATGAAACATTAATTTTTACCGTGCATTTGATTGATATTGAAAAATGAATCCTTTTCAAACGCTTTCGGCAGAACTAGACCAACTCACCGATGCGAGTAAAGCTTATTTTCCGCTTGTGTTAAAAATAGTTGCTGTAGTGTGGGCTATTCAAATTCTGAATGCGTTTCTTGGCTATCGGCTGAACGTATTGGGTATTTATCCTCGTCACTTTTTTGGATTACCCGGCATTGTGTTTTCTCCTTTTTTACACGGCAATTTTAGCCATCTTTTTATGAACACCCCTCCTTTGATAATTTTAATGATGCTGGTATTAGTGGAGGGGAATGTTCAATTCTATTCCGTCACGGCCTATATTATTTTAGTCACCGGTGGATTACTGTGGTTATTCGGGCGTCAAGCTATTCATATTGGCGCGAGTGGCGTTGTGATGGGCTATTGGGGATATATTCTGATGAATGCCTATAATCATTGGAGTTTAACCACACTTATTTTAGCCGGGGTTTGTTTATATTATTTTGGCAGCCTTTATATGAATATCTTTCCCATTGAAAAACAAGCATCGTGGGAAGCGCATTTATTTGGTTTAATCACAGGAATTAGTGCAAGTATTGTGTTTCCCCTTCCTTCTTCATGAGAATAGTGCCTACCGGAAGAGGCGAACCTAGGCCCGCGAAAAAGAAACGAAAAGGCTAGTGCAGAAATAAATATCTACGCTTTTTTAACCATCCAATAATCCAGTAACCAATACAATAATCCGATGGGAATCAGCAGCACAAACCCTGCTGTTCCCCATCCAAAAAATAATTTCAATTGATAAAAACTTTGTGAAAGTGAAAAAGAATGCCGCGAAGTGAAAGAAAAAAATAGGCTATAAAAAGCTAATAAATAATTAACTATAAACAAAATGCCAAACGCATAAAGGCTCGAGACACGTACTTTTAGAACAGCTTTTAAAAATAACGCTACCCCAACCGCCAATATTCCAGCTCCTATATAATTCCATATACCCTGTAACCACACTCTTCCCACTATTAATCCTAGAAAAAAAGCTGGCAATGCGCGAAAAAATAAAGACTGTATTTTATTCACAGCTGGAGTATCCTACATTCTCTCTCTATCAAGGAATCCCTGCAAAGACCATTTCATCCGACAATCTAGCCAAATCCAATCTATTCTGCAATGAGGGTATATATTCTCCCATCGATTGAATAATTTTATCCTCGTGGAGTTGGTAAGCGATTTGCGTGGCTAATTCATATGCATCCATTCCAAAATACCACGCCGCCACAATATCAATATTATTTTCTTTAAATGCAGTGGCCAATGAGGAATCGGTAAAGCAATTAATATGACCTAAAGGATCCAGATGCCTAACGATTGAATTCGAGAAAACGCTTTGAATGGTGGTACTCAAACAATTCCAGCGAGGAACTTCTGCAATAATTAATCCCTCCCGTCCTGATAAGGCCCGAGAAGCTGTCTGTAACATTCTCATAGGTTCAGGCACATGCTCTATAACGCCCCAAAATGTTATGATGTCGTAATCACAAAATTTTTCCCATTCTTTTAAAAAATTGTTATCCATTAAATCAAAACCAAATTGTTCTTTACAAAAATCCCTTCCCGATTCACTAATTTCTACTCCATCTGCCTTTATTCCCATTAGTTTGCAGGCTTGAACAAAATGGCCACTGCCTGCCCCTACGTCTAAAATCGAGTTAGGTTTTCTCTTATAAATTCTTTCAAATTGCTGAATTGCCCATTTTACTTTCGGGATCGCCACTTCCTGAACACGCTTTTCAGTTGTTTTTTTATCGGCATAATTGCTTTGATAATGAATATCTCTCGAATAGAATTTATCCAGCGCCTCTTTGGTAGGCCTTGCCTTAACATAATAATGATGACAATCCTGGCAAGCAACATAGTGTGCACCGTAAACAGAAAATACCTCTGGCATAGTTTCTGTTTTAGCCTTACAAATGGGGCACACATCAACATGCTGTAATGCAGAATTTTGATACAAAAAGGTTCTTGAATCTTTGATATGAGCAACACTTTTATTAAAATCATTGATGATGCTGAGCTTAAGAGACAAAATATCAATAGGTTTTCCTAATGTAACCTCAACCTCATAATTTTTTTGCTTTTCAGAATCCTTACACGTCCAAATTTCTTTCTGATTATTCTGAGACTCGAAAGGAATTGTCATGGTCCATTTATTCATTATGAATCTAGCCTATTGTCTTTAATGGGATTATATCTTACCATGTTGAAGAAATCTACCCAAGTAAAATCAAAGGATAGTCCAGGCATGGTAAAGAACATTAAAAATAAATTTCATTATTGGCTTTCTAGATTTGAGAAATTTTTTTGGTCTAAAAAAAATTATAAGTTTTTTATTAAGGACTGGGCATCTCTCCCAGATCTTCAGAGTTGTGCCGATGTTATTAAAACTATGCGCTTTAGCAACCAACTCACTCCCGTGCAATTAGAGGGTGTAAAAGCTAAGAAAATATTAGTGATTAGTCCACACCCTGATGATGAAATATTTGGTGCGGGCGGCGTTCTGATTAAAGCAATTCAAGAGGGGGCTCAAGTTAAAGTAGTATACTTAACCTCTGGGAAAACCAATACTCAATCGGAAAGAGAAGCCGAAACATTACTAGCTGCTCAATTAATTGGCTATGAAACAGAATTTTTTAGGCAACCTGTTCATGCTATCTCCATCGAAAACCCTATGCTTAAAAAATTTTCTCATCTTGTTAATACCTGGCAGCCTGATGCATGTTTTGTATCAGCCCTATTCGATGATCATCCCGATCATCGACGAGCAAGCGAATTACTGTATCGAGCTTACCAATCAGGCTATCTTTCTCGAAATATGATGATTTGGGCCTACCAAATTTATTCTATGATTATACCTAATGTGATTGTCGATATTACTGATTTTGTTGAATTAAAGAAAAAAGCCATGCACACCTGGGCCACCCAGCTTAAAATCAGAAACTATGCGCATTACATTATAGGTCTCAATGCCTTTAATACACGCTTTTTAAACACCACAGGAACGCGCTATGCAGAAACATTTTTTGTGCTACCTTCTGACGAGTATTTGAAATTATGCCAAATTTATTTTTCAGGGAAAAATGCTACCGTTTATGAGTCATCTTTGGAATCCAGAGAAAAAGAGCTAATTAATTAGACCAATTTAAAATCACCGTAGGAAAACAAACCAGGAAACTTTTCCTCAAAAATTTTTCTTTCACTGGAAACAATAAGGTATTGTTGATAAGTTTTTTTTGTCAATTCAAATTTATTTTGACTCCATAGCGACTCAAGAGAACTTGAAATAATTTTTGTATTCAGATAAACGCAATATATTTTTTTGGCCAGGACAATAGCAGCGGAAAGCAATTGTTTCTGAGCAAGAATATCATCGGGAGTAACAATAAACTCACAGATTCTAGCAGAAGATTGAATTTTCTGAATAATCGCTAATCCAAGCAGTTTTCTTCCTTGTCTTATCTCAATATAAAAATAATGGGATGAAAAGGGGGAATCTAAATAACGCCATTTTAAATAATCGAACTTCTTTTCTATACTACAAAAAGGTACCTTACATTGAGAAAGAAAAATTTTTTCAATACTTATTATGTCATCAAAACTAATTTCTGAAAGAAAGTTAATTTTTCCAAATTTAACAAAAAAATCCTGTCTCTTTAATTGATAAGATGTGAAATTATTCAACCGGGGTTTTATTATTTTTTGAAAAATTTTGTTCTTAAGGCTAACACATTTTTGAAATGTCTTTTCACTATCCTGCATGAAAGAAGCCCCATAACGCGCCCACAGGGCATGTACTGCTTCTGAAGCATGAGGTGTAATTAAAAGTTCAGTGGGCGCATTTTTAATGCAATAATTTGAAAAAAATAAAGTGTTTTTGAGCGAGCACCCTACAAAGGCACAAAAATCTGAACCGGATGCAACAATGATTCTTTTATCTCTAAAAATAAAAGGTAAATAGGTAAAAATAATGGAGGCCATTAATTTCGAATTTTGATACAAACCATAACCAATAGGCTGACCCTCTCTAAAGGGATTATTCAACAAATTCCATCGCATGAACTGAAGCCAATTATCATACCCCCATTGCAAATACAGCTTTTTCTCTTGCAAACTGGCTAATAGTGAAGGCGATAATTGTTCGAATACTAGGGGTTTGATTTCTGTAGTCATAGGGTTAATTGCATTTTAATTTTTCCCCGTATTATATTATGATAGGGGGAATTGTGAAGAGGTTAACGCCATTGATTGTATCCCCAATATCTAACATTATTTTTGAGAAATATCCCTGGCTATCCTTTTACTTGGATAAAATAACCTCCCTTGATTGGAAATATGGCAACCTTCAGATCAATATCACGCAAACTCAAACCATCATACAAGCCTGCTGTCAGGATAACCAATGGCTAAGAGCAGACCCTATTCCCTATGATTCAGACGAAGATCATTATTGGTTGCATGCAGGGAAAGAGGGTGAACCCATTGTGCTATTAATTGTATGGGCACCAAGGACCGTAGGGATACCTCACAATCATAAAACCTGGGCGGTAGTAGGCTGTATAAAGGGCTGTGAGAAGCATGTCTTCTGGAATCGGCTAGACGACAGGACAAAACAAGGCTATGCCAAATTAGCCCGCGGCCCAGAAATAGTGTGCTCTCCTAACAGGGTGATTACCATGCAATCTGATGACATTCATCATGTGGAAAATCAGGCGGGCCCTGGAAAAATCACTCTATCGCTTCATGTATATGGAACCGATATCACACAAACCGGAAGAGAACAGTTTAATATAGAAAAACAAACGGTCAGTTTAATGACAGGGTTAAAATAATGCAGAAAATTATGCCCTTTTTAGGGAAGCCAGTGTATCATAGCGCGCACAGGGAAGGTCTAACAAAATCAGAGGGGGAAAAGTTGACTTATGAAAACAGGCAGTTAGCTCAATGAGGAAGCTACAGTAATGAAAAGGAAGGCGATTATATGATTTCTTATTTGTCCCGCTGGATTATCCTGGAATCTTTGTTAAAAAAGGCACACGTGGCAGCTATTAACTTTCATCCTGGATCTCCACATTATCCCAGCATTGGTTGCAATAATTTTGCACTCTATGAAAAAGCAGAACAATATGGAGTAACTTGCCACCCTAGGGTAGGAAAAGTAGATACTGGCGACATTATTACCACCAAACAGTTTCCTATTTTTCCCATTGATAAAGTTTATTCTTTACTTTCAAGAACTTATGATTTTCAACTTACACTTTTCTACAAAATCATGGACTTAATTTTAAACGATCAAGCATTACCACAGTCTTCAGAAAAATAGCATAGAAAACCATTTACAAGAAAAGAATTCAAGGAGCTGACTAAAGTCTCTAGCAATATGAGCAAAAACGAAGTGATGAAGAGAGTGAAAGCGACTCGTTATGGGGCATGGAAATCTATTATAGAAGACTAGAGTTCACTGCTAATTAAATAATTTATTCTAGCACCTCTTCTTTCTCATAGTTTCGATTCGCCCGAGTATGCAATATATTCCAATAATCCATAGGCGATCTTCCATTATCAGGTCTTTTAGCTATAATGTTGTTTTCGGTAAATCTCGAATTCTTTTGAATTTTCTTTACCGTCATTAAGCTTTTTCGCGCTATATTCCTATTCCCCATTTCTGAAGAATACACAACTTTTCGAGGAGTACCCAAGCTCTCTTCTACTTGTCGAATAGTAGTAATCATCGCTTTAAGTTCATGGGGTTCTAAAGATGCTGCATGATCAGGGCCTTCCATAGAACGAGCCAAAGTAAAATGCTTTTCGATGATCGTTGCTCCTCGTGCCACAGCTGCAATAGGCACAGCTATGCCTAAGGTATGGTCCGACAATCCAACGTCTAAGCCAAATGCATTATGCATAGTATCCATAGCTAATAAATTAACGTCCCGATAGTTTGTTGGATAACTAGTAGTACATTGCAATAATGTCACTTTGTTTTTAACGATTTCATAACCTGCCATAGAACAATACGCTTCTTGAAAAGATTTTTTAGAAGGAAATTGATTTGCATGCAAATAACCAAAGGCTAATACTGACAAAGCTTGTTCTATTTCTGCTAAGGTGGACATGCCAGTGGACAATATTACATAGGCACCTGAGCGAGCAGCACACAGTAATAATAAACCATGTGTTATTTCTCCCGACGGGATTTTAATAATATTTAAATTCAAATCACGTATTAAAAAATCAACAGAGTTCGTGTCAAAAGGAGAGGCTAAAAATGCTACGCCCTTTTTCTGACAATAATTAGATAATAAATGGAATTCTGAGGCCTTAAGTTCCAATCGTTTCAACATATCGTATTGACTTTCTTTGATAAGATCATTTCTAATCTGATATTCAGCTTTAGGAGCATTAACACTCGCTAATGCTTCTGCATTAATAATCTGAAATTTAACAAAATCTGCCCCGGCCTCAGCTGCCACATCCACCATTTCGATGGCAAGATCAATAGAACCATTATGATTGACGCCGGCTTCAGCTATGATGCGAGTTCGTTTTCTTTCCATGGTGTATAAAACCTTTTCTGAATAATATTATCTAAACTTATTTCTTTTAAAACTTTTTTTATCTTTTGAGAAACGTCCCCATTCCCATAAGGAGAATAAATATTTGATAGTACTTCTTTAAAGTCTTTTGATTGAGAAGTTTTAAGAGCACATAATATTGCTTCACATTTTTCTTCACAGTTAATTACGGAACTGGCTTGTAATCTATTTTTTTGACGATCTCCTATATTAATAGTCGGCGTACCTACAAATGGAACCTCAATCAATCCACTAGAAGAATTTCCCAAAACTACATCCACGATTTTAGCCAAGCTCAAATAATAAGTCAGTCCTAAAGCAGTAAATGAAAATCGATGAATTTCATCTTTAGAAACAAACTGTTTTATTAATTTAGTTATTTTTCTTCCAGCCTCATCAGCATTTGACTCGGTAAAAATGATAGAGGCATTAGGATAATGCTCTAATGCTTTAAATATTTCTTTTATTCCTTCGTCGAGATTTTTGTTTTTTGCCGTAGGCGGATGGTAAGTTACTAATATATTAAATTCAAAAAATTGGAGGCTTAAAGCGGAACTCAATTCAGAGTGAGTTAGAAAACGAGTTCTTTTAATATGATCCAGCCCAGGGGCACCGAAATTGTATACAAAATCAGGAGATTCGCCTAATTGCAAAATCCTCTCATAATATTTTTGAGCAACTGGAAAGTGTATGTGTGATAATTTTGTTATAGCATGGCGAATAGAATCATCCAGAGCGCCTTCTGTAATTTCTCCTCCATGAATATGAGCAACAGGTATTTTTAGAATAAAAGATGTCTGTGCCACAGAAAGTGTTTCAAATCGATCTCCCAGTACTACTACTATATCAGGCGACAATCGCTCTAGTGCATCTGCAAACGCTATATTTGCTAAGCCCATTGACTTAACAACACCTACAGAAGAATCACTGGATAATAGTATTTCAACCTTAGCATCAATTTCAAAGCCATCTTGTTCAATCATACGATAGGTTAGCCCAAATTCGGGGGACATATGCATACCTGTCGCAATAACTTGTAATTGCAAATGGAGATCATCCGCTATTTCTCGCATAAGCCAAAAAAGTAGGCCATAATCGGCCCTACTACTGGTTACAACAGCTATTTTTCTTTTCACTTTACTAACCTATTTTTTCTTGAAAAAAATTCAAGAAGCCTCTGGTAGAAAAACGGTGATAAGGCTTGTTGTTAATTTCCCAGGGTTCTGCACGCAACCATTGTCGAGAATATCTTTTTATGCGATAGCCTGCCCTGAGAGAAAAATACCCAGGCGCAGTATGGCCTCTCAATATTTTTCGTTCATTGCCTTTGGAAAGAAATCCAGCCCGATGAAAAATATCCGTTCCAAATATAATCAGTGTTCCCGCTGGCGCAAAAATATCTATGCATTCAGGCAAATCAGTAGGAATAATATCATTCCCCATTTGATAATAAGCTGGGGAACCTACTTCAACAACATTATTAATGCCACACCGATCAAACCATTTTCTAAAAATCTCTCTGCCTAACGATTGTGTTCCAGGATGAACACCAAAAGCTCCCCACCCTATTTCTGTAATGTCATGAAGATAAATCATGAACTTCAAATTCCATGTCTTATCAAAATGTGAAGCAGCTATCTCACTGTCCCGACCTATATCGTAGGTGGCGTAAACCTCTTCATTTAGGCAATAAGGATGGCCGACCACTCGATTAGCTAACCTAAAAAAATTTCTATCTGAAAATATTTTATTGATAAATGGAAATTGTTCATTGCCCAATTTTCTTCTGTTCAATAAAACGTAATCAGCAACATCCCCACCCACCCGCGTAAGGTATTCTATGCCTTCTTGAGTTCGTTGATGATAAATCGCTTCCCATTCTTCTTGGAGTTTACAAAGATGATCAACATTTATGTAAGAAGGAATAACAACAGCGCCGTATTTTCGCAATGTGTTTTCCACTTCAGGCAATATAAATTTAGATGAGACAATTAGATCTTTTAACTTCACTACTTATTCCACTATTTCGCGAATATTTTTCCCACTATGAGTGAGGATATTATTTAATGGCTTTGGCTTTTCATGGCAGCCCCGAATACAATTCGCACACAATGTTCCACCTAAATCATTATTGATATGCTTTCTACGAAATTCTCTAAAAATATTACTTTCCCATGCTTCTTTTAAAGGGGTATGATTCAAATCAACCAAAGCTAATAAATTTTCATAATCATTACAGCAGGCTTTCAAATAACCTTCTCGACTAATATGTAATTTATTGAAGGGGAGGCTGCAATCTCGATAAGGGGGCGCTGGCAATTCTGGCATTTGTCCTGATTGATTAGAAGCCTCGTAATAAATAATTTCATCAACATATTCGTCTAGCAAATGAATTAGATCCTGAAAAGTATGTCTGGTTTTATCTGTCCCTACAAAAGACACTCCTAAATAAACTTTTTGAGACACTTTCTTTCGATAGGCACTTACAAATTTAATATTGTCAATAATTCGGTCAAAATGATCCTTTCCATGAACCTCCAAATAAGTTTCCCGATTACCACCATTAACTGAAAATTTAATAGAAGATAATCCCGCTTCTAGGATTTGTCGAAATTTTTCTTGATTAGGGAGAGAGCCATTGGTAGAAATATACATGTATTCATAGCCTATTTCCCGACAAAAATAAACATAATCGACAATCCATTTACATGTTAAAGGTTCTGCTCCTGCAAATAGCCCAATTTCACGTGCCCCACAGTCATAGGCCTCTTGAACTAGTCGCCTAAATAAGTTAGGGTCCATATGCCGTCTTGGACGTTCCATAGTAATATACGCACAAAAATTACAATTATGATTGCAGATATTAGTGGTCTCAATTTGTATCTGCCTAGGAAAAGAGGGCAACTCTATTCGTTGGGCCCCCTCAATCATGTTGATTAATCGAATACCAACATAACTATTCTCTGCCTTATGTTGGGAAAAAATTTCGGATAAATGAGAAATAATAGCTTTATTGTTCTTGTTCATAGTAAATATTCTATTGTATACTTCTCAGAAAGGAAAAGCAATATAAATGAAAAATATGACTATCCTATTTATTATCTCCTCAGCAACCAATCTACATCTATTAGAACGCTTATCACTTGATTTATCGAAATGGAATAATACTGTTTTTATTTGTTACGATGGAACAGATGCTGATTTATTAAAAAAAATTATCTGTATTTTTTATTCTGAAAGAGTAATAGTGTTTCATAACTATATACTGGAAGATAATAAAAAATACATTAAAAAATTAAATCGTATTTATAAAAACAAGCAAGTTCTATTAGCCCATGCGAAAAATCACTATCAAAAATTAGCTATTTCTAATCACATACTTTCTAAAACAAACCCTGATTTACTCATTACTAGCGAAGACGGTATATCAGGTAATTACTGGCTAATTGGGGCAGCTAAAAAACGCCATATACCTTGTATAACAACTCCTTTTGGATTTGGAACTTCTAGAGACCTAGAAAATGTTTTGTCTGTAAAGAAACAAAACAATAATCTTATTACAGTTTCCGGAAAATATGGAAAAATCCTCCAAAAAAAATATCCCCACTGGATTAAGACTGGCGACTATGCAGGCGCCTTATTGTTTCCACCCGAATATATTATTCCACTTGAGAAATTGGGTATTACTATCCCTCAACCATGGATCATTCAAGGAGGGGTCAGTCATAAAATCGCCGTTGAAAGTAAAAAAATGTATCAGCATTATCTTAACGAAAATATTTCTTCAACCAAATTAAGTCTGACAGGTACCGTCTACTGCGATATTATTTATGATATCATCCATTCATGCCAAAAATTACAAGAATCCTTTCAAACATCAATGCCTATTCAGCCGGCTAATCGGTCTATTTTAATTAACTGGCCACCTAATTATGATCCAGAAAAAGGCCAATATTCTGAATTCAAAGATTATGAAGAAGCAACCTTAGCAGTGATGAACTTTTTAAAAAGTCTTCCTAATACAACACTTACTATCTGCCCTCATCCGGCCGTTGATAAAAAAGTAAATGATTTATTGGAGCACCTAGGTTTCTCAGTTAACGTTCATCATATTATTGAATTGATACCGCAACATGATCTTTATATTTCCAGTTTTTCCAGCAGCATTCGGTATGCTATCGCGTGTGGCAAACCCGTTGTGAATTATGATTTCTATCATTTTTCTCTTAAGGATTATGAAGGGGAACCGGGTGTAATTACTCTACACTCATTTCATGCCTTGAAAAATGAAATAACAAAGCTACTAAAAAAAGATGCCTACATAGAGGCTGCTAAACTTCAGAAAACATCAGCCCCTGAATGGGGGATCATCGATGGGAATAATTTTTCCCGTATTAATACACTTATCGATACAGTGCTCTATAGACACTCTCGATTACCTACTCGGCTACGGACTCTTCTAGCCAATTAACCCGCGCCTGTATTTCTTCCATAATATTTTTGGCAATATTACTCCAATCAAAATGTTTTTCTGCGTATTGGCGAGCAATAATTTTCATATTCTCTAATTCCGCTTTTTTAGGGGCTAAATTTAATATAATGTCTGCTAATGCTTCACTATCCTCAGGAGGATGACAAATAAGCCATTGATGCTTAGCTAATTCACTCACACCAGGAATATCGGCTGCAATGGTAGGTAACCCCGTGGCTGCATAATCTCGAATTTTTAGAGGGGATAGGCCAATGCGTGTATTTCGTTTGATAATAAAAGGTGCGAGGGCTATATCAAAAGCATTCAGTATATACTTAAGATCAGGATAAGTGATGTGTCCTAAAAAAATAACACAATCTTCGAGACCCCTATTTTTTGCGGCCATTTTAAGAGAGGTCAATTCAGGCCCATCTCCCGCAATAATCAGCTTAATTTTTTGATTCACTGTTCTTATTTTATCTAATGCTTTTAAAGCGAATATAACACCTTGCCAAGCATGCAAAGTTCCAATAAAACCACAGTAAAAATAATTTGGATCCAAATTTAGGTGTCTTAAAGCCTGATTACGTGGAAAAGGTCTGATTGCCTGTGTATCGGTTCCATTACCCACATAAAATATTTTTTGTTTCTTGACGCCTTTCTCCTCAAACAATGTTCCTAATTTTAATGTAACCACTCGAACAGAATGGGAAAACTTTGCACTAAGTATTTGTGCTTGTTCCCCTATCCAACTTAATATAGAGGGGCATTTTCTTAATAGTAATTCGTCTGATATCCAACCATTATGCTCTGAAACAATATGTACCTTTGTCAAACGAAGCAAGGCTATAAGAAAAAAACTAAAATTATAGTTTCTAATATAGACAATATCAAAATGATTTCTGCATACATGAAAAAAAATCCATGGTATTTGTAAAATTCCAATGATAAAATTTGGCAACTTAAGAAAACCCACTTTTAATACCATATGGATTTTAAAACCTTGTGTAGCGATAGCAATGGCTTTCTTATAAGGCTTAAGTATTACTGCCTCAACATAATTACAGAGAGAAAACTGTTTTGCTACAGAAAAAAAATGTAATGTGCTGGCATTGCATAAGCCAGCATCAATTACTCCAATCATTAATATTTTTTTCATAAAGGTAATTATTAAGTTACAGAATGTCCCTTGAATCCAATAAAAGCCTGTGAAGCACCCACATCATAAGCATAATTCACCAATATATTATTTAAGATATTTACCCTAGATTCTTCTCCACACCAAATAGCGTAAGATTGGCCTACTGGAATAGTATTATTTAATAATTGATTGTTTTCAACTAAACAATTTTTAGATCCTATACCAATCAAAATACCAACATATTCCAATTTTAAATCGGAATTTTCATTTGAAATAAAGAGATTTTTTATAATATTGTGTTTTATGATTACTTTATCAGCATTAATATTCATTCCTATAAGATAATTATCTTCGGCTTTTCTATTTTGAAAGGCCATGTTAGAAATTATGTTATTTTCAATATAAATATTTTCTCCCGCCGCACAGATTCCAATATAACGCGAGGCTTCAAAGTTGCAATTTTCCACATGAAGAATTTTACTTTTTATTGCGTGTAAACCGTAATAAAAACCTATCACTTTGGCATTGATAATTTTTACATTTTTAGATACTTTAATAAAAATTCCAAAATTAACCGTTTCTTTTCCTCCCGTAAAATGAAGGCCATTTCCCTGGAAATCGAGCACCACATTATCGGATATAATCCTGATACCATAAGGTTTTTTTTTAAATGATTTGTCGTCTAGATAAATATCTTTATCTAAATAATAATGCCCAGGTTTTGATATTTTTCGATTAGTAGAAATCAATAATTTCTTTTTGCCACAAACTTCAGTCATGCTATCACCCTTGCTGGTATTCCAAAAGCACGTTTTTTCTCTGGGATATTATGGATAACTACGGCACCTGCTCCAATAACTGCATGACAAGCTATTCTTTTATTGGGGACTACTGTGGAACTCATACCCATCATCACTAATTCTTCTACAATCACCCCACCTCCTAAAGTAACATTCGGAGAAATATTAACAAAATCTTTAATACAACAATCATGCTCAATTGTGGCATGAGTATTAATAATACAGTGATCTCCTATAACAGCTGATGCATTCACAACAGCACCCGGCATAACCACAGTACCTTCCCCAATACGAGCTGTGCTGGCAACATAAGCACTAGGATGTATGGCTTGGATAAAGGAAAAGTAAGGAAACCTTCTTTTAATATCATTCACTAACCGATATCGTTGGTGGCAATCACCTATCGCTACCATTCCTTTTGCTTCTTTATATTTCGTGATTATTTTTTCTAATTCATAATCACTGCCCAACACTTCAATAGCATGAAATAACGAGCCTGTCTTTAATGCAATATCAACAATTCCAACCACGCGAAATAATGCAGCTTGGCTGTTTAAAATATCAATCACTACCTTAGCCTGTCCACCTGAACCAAAAAGTAATACAGGAATGGCTGACGCAGATTGTATATCAAAGGGCATAATTTCCTTCCGTCATTAAAGCATTTAATAATCTCAACCCTGATTTTCCGCTTTTTTCAGGGTGAAATTGAAGGCCATAAATATTTTGCTTTCTTACCATCGCTGTTATACGTAGACCATTATACCAACAATATGCTACTTCATCTTGTTGATTTTCACATGCAAATGCATAGGAATGCATAAAATAATAACTGCTATCATTGACTCTTTCTGAGTGGCCTTGACTATCTTGATAGAGCATTTGCCAAGCCATATGGGGAATTTTTAGTGAAATAGAGTTAAAATGTCTCAAATGCTGTACACGTCCTGGAATTAAGCCAAGCCCTTTATGGCTTCCAAATTCGTGTCCCTCATTTGCCAATAAATGCATGCCTAAACAAATGCCCATTAACATTTTCTGGTTATTCACGTGGCTTAAAATAGCTGGAATAAAGCCGCGCTGCGCCAACGCATGCATACTATCTCCAAAAGCTCCTACACCCGGTAAAACAATACAGTGGGCATTTTCAAGTTGCTTAGGTTGATGACACACCGTTACGGTCACGCCTATGTGTTGAAGCGCCTGAGTTAAGCTAAAAAAATTACCCATTCCATAATCAATAATGTGTGCTGTTTTCATACGCCACTTCTCTGACTAAATAACCTTGTTGAATCAAATGGTGTTTAACATCCATCACGGATAAAACGTTATAATGGAATCGGTGAGCAATCGCAACCCCATCAGCATCCCCTTGTTGAATAACATCGGACGCATCGCTTAAGGAGCCCATACCTCCACTGGCAATCACAGGAATACTCACAACCTGGGTAACTGCTTTTACGAGCTCGATATCAAATCCCTGACAGAGTCCCTCTCGATCAACGGAGGTTAATAAAATTTCTCCCGCGCCTAAGGATTCCGCTTCTTTTGCCCATTCTACTACATCACGTCCCGTTTTATTACGTCCTCCGTCGGTATAGACCTCCCATTGCCTATCTCCTTTTTGTTTCGCTTCAATGGATAACACCGTGCTTTGCGAACCAAATCGCTTTGCAACCTCTGCAATAAAGGCGGGTGATTGTATTGCAGCGGTATTAATAGCCACTTTATCAGCGCCTGCACGCAATATACTGTCTACATCCTCTAAAGATCGGATACCACCACCTACTGTTATGGGTACAAATATAGCTTTGGCTGTTTCAGCAATTAAAGAGTTTAAACTGTTTCGACCATACAAAGTAGCCACAACATCCATATAAATAATTTCATCGATTCCCCTTTCATAATATCGCCTAGCAAATTCACGAGGGTCACCCACGACTCGAACACCTTCTAAATTCATAGGCTTAATTAAGTTAGGCACTTTAATATCTAAGCGTGCAATCACGCGAATATTTTTCATTATTTTTTATAATATTAATGAATTAAACACCAAACATATTGTGAATCAATTGCATTGTACGCATGCTCTCTTTTAGAGTAATCGCCCTGCTTTCTTGGCCCCGTATTTTATTAATCACTTCTCTGGCTTGATGATAAAATCCAGGCTTAAATTGTTTATCACATTCATCCATGGGGATATCTACGCGCTGCCTTTCTCCTTTTTTCTGGAGAGAAGCAATCTCCAGTGGCTGTAACATCCACCGTTTTGTAGGCGTATTGACACTGCAAGCCCACGGACCTGGCCCTTGCCAATGGCCCTCATATAAAGCATGGTCTCCACTATCAAACTCAATGTGCACAAGCATTACATCCGTTTGCTCGCCTTTCCAAGGTTTAATAGGTTCTATTCGGCTGATTTGACCTCGAGCAAATGCCAGAATCAGATCAATCGTGTGAATAGAATTAGCATACATAAATTTTTCAACCACACACGCAGGATGTCCATACTGATAAGCTTCAGAAAAATTTTGTTGATCCTGTATGTGAATATAACGCGATCCTGCTGAAGAATTTAAATCTTCCATTATCGATCTCACACTTGAATAAAAACGTCGATTAAGTCCTACATATACTTGGGCGTTGGATCGAAGGGCTGCTGCTGCAATATCCATGGCATCTACATAATCATAACCTGCAGGTTTTTCCATTAGAACCAACCAGGGGTATTGAAAACATTGTTTGGCCACACAATTCGCTTCTACTTCAGGAACAGCGATAATAACAACATCAGCTCTCGTTCGATGATATAATTCTTCAATAGAATTGTACACATGTTCAACTTCAAATATTTTCTGCAACGCAAGGGAACGTTCTTTGGTGCGGCTGTGAATACCCGCTATTTTAACACCCTCCAGTGCAGAAAAAGCTTTTAGATGCTCTTTTCCCATAGAGCCTGCGCCCACTAATGCTACTTTTACATTTTTCATAGAATACCTTATTAAACAGCTGTTCTTTTTACTTTCTTCAAGTTACACAGTTTTTGAACCAAATGATTAATGCGTTCTGATGATTTTCCATCCAAATATCCCCACTTATTTTTTTCTTTATGGGCCAATGCCTGCAGCTCTCTCAATTTTACTTCATTTTTTATAGAATAAACAGCCAAAATAAATTCCTCTTTTGTATTGGCGTGCAACACGCTTGGCACATTTTTATAGTCTGTGTATTGGTAATAAAAAACATCATAGTTAATAACAGGCAATCCGCATGCAATAGCCCAGCGTATGGTGGCGGAAGCAAAAGCTAAATACACATCGGCTACACTTACCAGAAGATCTGTCGGCATTAATGTGGGAAGAATACCCTGCTTTTCAAAAAGTTTACTTAATTCCAGGTAATTCGGGTGAGGACGAAAAATAATATGGTATTGCTCTTTTAAACAAGAAAGTGTTTCCACAATAAAACTGACAAAACCAAAAATATCTTGGAAATCAAATCGAGGAACTATAGCTGATAACTGGTTAGGAAATCCACCTATAAAAAAAAGAGGTTTGTCGGGAGGAAGATTTAATTGATAATAAATTTTTTCTCGTTCGCGGATTTTATTCAAAGAATAGCGGGCTAAATAATCATCATAGAGAGCCCCTACCACTTGCATTTTGGATTTAGGAATTCCTGCCTTTAAATAATATTCATACATCTTTTCACTTTCGACAGCAATGAGATTAGCATATCCACTATTCATCATCCAAGGATCAGGTGGAACGGTACGCGTGAGGAGGTGGCCATATACATACGGTGCCGGCAATCTTAACACAGAATGCCCTTCTTTTTTCATTATCCATTTACGAAAAATAAAACCAGTTAATTTATTGGAAAATAATTGCAGGCTGTAATGAGGTTGGTTTTTTAAAGATTGGAACGCTTCTTCTTGATTGGCAATAGTATAAGGCAAGATTAAACTGGGAATATTATAATGATGGCCAGCAGCTATCATTACTGGCGTAACCAATCCAACAATGTCTTCAGGGAGGATAATAATATTAATGTTTAAATGAGAGAGTAATTTCCTGTAATTTTTTCTATTTTTAAAAAATAATGCGATAATGAAAAATAAAGATTTTATTAATCTAACTCTTTTCTTAATTATATTCTTAATTCTATATTTAAATTTTTCTAAAGCAGAAATAAAAACGATCATTTTAAAGCGTTTCAAGAAAAAATATAATTTTGAATTTTTTATAAAAAAACGTTTATTTTTCTTTTTATTTTTCTTTTTCTGGGTTTTAAAATAATTTTTTTCCGAAAATTCTTCTATAAATCCATCTATTTGGATAAAAATTTTTATTAGTGATTTTTCTATTAATATCTTTTTTAATACTAGCGAAAAAACATTATCATTATAGGGACTGAAAACGCAAAGCATAAAACATTCATATCCTTCGGAAGTAAAAAATTCTACAGCCCTTTTGATTTCATAAAAATCAGAAGGCCTCTGCGTAACAAATAAGATTCTTTTTCGATTAAACACTATAAAATGATTCCGAGATTTCGCGCAAATTTTCTTGCAATGCCAAATAACGTTGTTCTTGGGCTAAGTACTTTAAATAGTCATATAGTGCAATAGGATCACAAAAATGGGGTATCCATTTTTTTAATTGTTCTAAATGATATATCTCACAAAATCCACCATCCTCTTTTTCTCCAATACTAATTGCTGGTATTTGTAACGCTACGGCTTCTATCATCATAAGCGAGCTAAAACCTATCACAATATGGGCATCTAATAAAGATAAATAGGAATTAGCTTTAAGAGGCAACACATAACAACTTCTAGGAAAATCAACTGATAATTTTTCATAACAAGACGACATTCTCCATTCGGTCGGATGAATTTTAATTATTACTTTGAATAAATTTTCCTTCTTTTTTGCCTGATAGTCTAACAAGGCTTTTAAAAAGTAGATGCCTTTACTTCTTACATGATTTTGAGTCGGGAACAATAAAATGATAGGTTGATATAAACGAGAAGGACGATTTTTTAATCGTCTATAAAAATTTATTTCTGAATGTGCAATGACTTTTATTTCACTTTCATGCCAGAATCCATTCGAAAGAAGAATGTCCTTCCAGGCACTTCCATAAACTAGAATTTGATCTGAAACGGGCATGTAAGACTTTAGTTTTCTAGCTGTTGATTTCCATGAATAATCGACATCATCAGGTCCAAACATGCCATGTTGTATCTCCACTACTGGTATTTTTAATAATTTTGCTGCGGCTACTTCTCCTGGCTTTGCATCAGGATCTTGAATGAATAATTTTATTGCCTGCGTACGTCTAAAAAGATATTTGTAAAAATTATATTTTAGAAAAAAAATGGATAAATTAATGGAGCATTTTTTAAATATAGGGCCCATCAAATCCTCTGGAAAATAATTTTTAATTTCTTGGCACAACTTAAAAGTTGTATCTCGAATAGGCTTATTTTTTGATATTAAAATCGAAAAAAGAAAAAAAACATTTCCTACATAAGACTCATATAAGGTATTCTTTTTCAATTTCTTATTTTTTACATCCCCCCATTCATAGAGAATCTTCAAAGCCTCATTCTCATATTCGTTTAACAATACTTCGAAAATCCTATCAATTTTTTCCCTTCCGTTTCCATCTTTTGGCGAATAAACAAAAATATACTTGGATTTTGAACAAAAGAAAATAAAAAGGAGGTTAACACATCCTTTGAAGCATCCAATAAATTTATTTAATAAATTACTTCTTTTTTTATATTCATTTCTGGTTTTATAAGTAAGAAGAAAAGACCATAATTCACCCTTTATTATCGGCCACGCTAGCCATGAGTCAAAATAAGTATTCAAAATCTTTTCATTTCTATCTAAAGACAGAAATATGTCATTTAAACGTCTGTGTGTTAATTGCTCCATAGAAATCAAGAATTAAACCTTTTGAGTTATTTTTTCATGAATGAAATTAACTATTTTTTCGGATGCCTTAGTTGGGTCCATAAGTTGCTTACTAGCCTTCCACACTTGATCACGTCCTTCTGATGACATGGCAAAATCCAATACAGTCTCTAACACCTCTTTTTTGTTTACATGTAACGCCAAACCTAATTTTACATAAGGTGTTGTATCAATATGGGCTACATTCTCACAATAAATATGGATTTCTGAATTAAATAACAAATTAATTGGTACAACGAAAGGGGTTTTAGAAAAATAATTTATGTAACTTGCATCATAGCTACAATTTGAAAAAGGACTACAGATAACATCACACATAGAAAAAGCATCTTCTGGTGTAATATCTTTCAAAAAAATAGGATTTATGTCTTGTTCCTCAAACCATTTTTTTGTGCAATTAGCATCTGATATGGATTCTCTTGGATGAGGACGATAAGCAATATTTATTGCATTAGTGCTAATTTTTTTAAAAGTTTGAATTAAACTTTTTACCGTGTCCTCATATCCTTTTAAATTGTGTAATGCCTGCCCAAAATACCCAATGACAGGTTTTTTTTCATCTAATTTCAGAGCAATTCTGTTATTTTTTCTACGGTTGGCGAAATCAATCGTACTATATTTGAAATATTTTGGAGCACCTAGAGCAAATGATTTTACTTGGTATCTAGAAGCAATTAAATCAGCAGATAAGGAATCAATACAAAAATAATAATCTGCTTTAGAACCATAAGCAGAATTAATATCGCCCCAAGAATCTTGCATAACAGATGTTGGAATTTTTCCGTGAGCCGAATATATTATATACTCGTCTATTCCACTGTCTCTAGCAGTAGAGTAGCCGGATAAAATAAAATCTGGTATTACTGTATTGATAATTTCTAGACAAAGATTTAACCATTCTTGATCTTTATTTTTACTATTTCTCGAAGGAACGGCATCAATCAAGTTAGATATCAATCCATTTTTTTGAAAAAAAGAGAAGGCGGGTTCTTGAGCATAGATACAAACCTCATCTTTTCCAATTAATTTAATATATTTAACAATCTCAATAATATGAAGCGCAGAACCTACATCTCGAGAAGTCACTAGCAATTTCATGATGATAATATTCGTTTTAATAAATAATTTTTATCTTTAGCTCTATTCAATAAATACAAAAATTTATTCCACTCTTTTGGTTCCGTTCCAATGTTATTCAAATAACAATATGTTAAAACACAAAATGCTTTCAGAGCTAATAAATCTAAGATGGAAGAATGCCATTTCAAATACTGATAATACCCACCCGCTTCACGATAAATTTTCAAAAATTCTCTTCCTTTTTGCACAATGATTTCTTTATCAGTGCATAGAATCATTATAAAACGTTCAATAATATACCCTAACTCTACTATCACAGGTAAATAACTATGGGCCGTATCTTCAAAGTCAAAAAAAACAAGGCTGTTTTCAACAAGAAGAACATTACCTGGGTTCAGATCCCCATGTAATGATTGGGCTTGGGCAGTATCTATCCAGCAATCAAAATTATATTGCTTTGCTAAGGCGATAACAGCTGGCATATTTTCTCTAAAATGGCATTCACCTTTTATTATTTTTTTTCGAATATATTCTAATTCTTTATAGCGTTGCTCTGTTTTTTCCTGCCATTTTTTCGTTTCAGGATGATTCTTCAAAGTGAGATGCAACTGCGCTATTGATTTAGCCAATACGCTAAGATCATTGTTCGATGAAGAAACACGCACTCCTTCCCAGTAAGGATATACCATAACTAGATAATTTTCTCCTTCGTGCTGAAAAAGTTTTTTTACAATACATGCGCATGCATTGATATTATATTCTTGCAGCCACTGGGCAATAACATCATGTTCAAGATAGCTGTGGCTATTTTTTTCAGGTATCAGCTTAATATAATGCAGAACATGATTACTATTTTTTAATACCAAATGAGCATTATTCGGGAAACTAAATTCTACAGAATAGAGTTGCCCATTAGCATCTAATGCCTTCAACAATGCATTGGATTTTGGAGTATTGACAGCCCATAATTTAGGCAAGCCAGGATTTAACTCAATCCACGCAGGATAATTTGCTAGCATGAGAGTGATAAAGGTGATCCCAAGTTAAAGGCTGATTAGCTTTTATCGGTTTATTGATACGACATCCTTCGATCATATCCCATTTTTCGACAGGAATACCTAAGCAGGGAAACGCAAAGCGTATGGTCTCATAATTAATTTTATCACCGGATTTTAAATCTTTTTTAGCTACCAAACACTGACGTTGGGAAGAGCCTATTACTCCTTTGATGGGTTGACTCATATCACGATGATAATTTCCCAATGCTTGCCACACATCGTATACTTTATGCAGCACGGACTCGAGTTGATCAATGCCCATCGCATGCACAATATCCTGGTCTAATTCATTAGGATCCGTATAAATGCCTTTTTCCAAGACAACTGCGCCTAGCGCAATGGCTGCATATAACATTTCTACACCTTTATAATGATCAGACAAACCGACGGGAACACCAAAACACTGTTGGTAAGTTTCCAGAATCCGAAGATTGTGGGCCTCAGGTAAGGCGGGATGACCATCCGGGCTATGCTGCACGATAATTGCCTGACAGCCTGCTTTTCTAGCTGTATCCACCGCTGTAAACACTTCTGCCAAGGTAGCACGTCCTGTATCAATCACCATCGGAAGGCCCAGTCTCGCCACGTGACGTATTAAAGGAATATGGACCACATTCGCTGAAGCAATTTTCAAGCTACTGGCTCCTTGTGCTTTAGCAAAATCAGCTGCTTCAAAATCATAGACAGATACAATAAAAGGAACTTTTGATTGCCTTAGGAGTTCAAATAATTGTGCATAATGCTCAAGGCTCATGCATTTCCGTTCTATTAATGCCCGATAATTTTCGACCTTGATATGGCCTTCCTTATCACAATAGGTTTCATTTAATGCGCTTGGAATACAAATATCCGAGTTGCTGAGAATTTCGGTTTTTAGTACGGCAGGCTGATGCGATACTTGCGAGAAAATTGCAATAATACGCTGTACCAAATCCTTGGCTAACTTTAAATCCCCATTAAAATAACTACCTACTTCTGCAAAAACTAAAGGGGGATGAGCTTCTCCTACTAGAAATTGTCCGAATGTTATTTCATTTTTCATAGTATTGACCTTAACCCAATTTGGTAACCTTAATAAAGTAATGATCGATTAATAATTTCAATCCATTGGTAAGTTGTCGCGAACGAGAAGCTGTGGTCATAGTCCACGTCCGGACAGGATCCTCTCGTCTAGGCAAATCCAGTGTGACTTCGAATTTTTCAAAGGCGAAGGCACATGAATAACTAGAAAGGATATCGTGCATTGTTTCTAAGCTATATATATTCCAACCTTTTTCCCATGACCCTACTCTTGCATTGATCCGTTTTCTATGAATAGTAATGAGGTCCACGCCGTATTCATTTAAGGGGGAAAAAATATATATCTTTCCACCCGGTTTGGCAGCAGACAGTATATTTTCCCAGAAGGTAACTAATTCTTTTTCATCAAAAATAGACATAACGCCTACAGCCGTTATCAAATCAAATTTTTCTGTCATTTCCAATGGAAAATTTAAAACAGATTGATTTAAAAAAGTATGCTTTGGCAAAACATTTTTTGCCTTATCCAGTAAGGCATCAAAAATATCTACTCCAGTGAAATGAAAATTAGAATAGTGATTAGATAAGAAATGAATTAACTCCCCCGTTGCACACCCAATATCTAAACAATGGCTATTGTTCGGCAATTTATCTTGCTCAACCATATGCAAAAGTCGAAGAAAGGACTGCTTTGGTTGAGAAGACCACTCTTCTTGAATATAATGATAATAATTTTTATAACGTGCTTCGTTTTTCTGATTGATCATTGCAATGTTCTTTCATTATTAATTCAGCTAATTGAAAATTGATCTGATTATCAATATCAATACTCTCTTCTTTTTTCATAAAATAAGCCATACAAGGCCGCTGATAAAAATTAAATGTTTTTAGAAATCCTTTTACTGTAACCGCATAAATAGCACCATTTTGTTGATATACCTTGGGCAATTGCTGCATTTGAGCTTCCATAGCCACATCATCTACAAACGGTTCAATAGCATCTTGATTGATCATTACTGCTTTAGCAGGATGAGTCTCCACCTCGCAGACACTCATTCCACTAGCCCATTCACCTTGCAAAAAAGTGTGCAAACATGCCGTAAGATGATACTCTGTCCTTAAAGGGGAAGTAGGCTGTAACAAAACGATTGTGTTAAACTGTTGATTAAGCGCTGCATAATGTTGCAGAACGTGCAGAACTACATCGTTGTTTCGAATCTTATCTTTTGATAAATCTGAGGGGCGATCCACTACCTCAGCACCTTCCCTAAGTGCCACCTGTTTAATGAAGAGATCGTCTGTAGAAACCACCACTTTATCAATCAATCGACAATTCAGCGCTGCCATTATTGTATAAGAAACCATGGGTTTTCCTGCTAGTAATAGTTTATTTTTTTGAGGGAGACGCCTAGAAAAACCTTTAGCAGGAATAATCGCTAAAATAGGCTGTCGATTTTTTTGCAGACAGGATTCACGTGAAGGCATATTTTTTTATTAACCCTTGAAATAAACCTTCTGTATTACACAGTGTTTCAAATTTTCCTTCCGTAATAATCTTGCCCTGTTCAAGCACATATATCCAATCACAGTTCTTTAAAGTATGTAAACGATGTGATACAAAAACAATAGTTTTTTTAGGCCTGAGCGACATGACTCGATTTAAGATATTTTCTTCTAATTCTAAATCTAAATTTGCCGTTGCCTCATCCAAAATTAAAACATCCGGATTTAAATACAAAGCGCGAGCAATGCCAATTCGTTGTCGCTGCCCACCGGATAGCGTTAAACCATTCTCACCAATAGGCTGATATAAATAATCCTCTCCTCGTAATGCACAATCCTCCAATTCTACTAAAAGCATTAACTCTCGCACCCTAGAAATATCAATATCGTTAGGTTCTATCCCATATGCAACATTACTGATGATGGAATCTGGAAGAATATAGGTGCTTTGTGGAACATAGCCTACATTATTAAGCCATTTCTTTTTTATCGCGATAGAACTTAAATTCATGCCATCTATTACAATTTGCCCATCAGAAGGATCTATCAACCCAGTCAATAAATTGACCAGTGTCGATTTTCCAGCCGCTGATTTTCCTGCAAGACCAACGAACTGGCCTGCATGGATGACAATATTAATATTTGAAAAAATCTTCGGGCTATCTTTTTTGTACTGATAACATACATTAGAAAAAACAATCTTCTCTTGAAAAAGAAGCCTATCTTGAGTAGCAAAAGAAGAACAAATATCAGATTCCTTTTCATATTTTGATAAATCTGTGGCAATAATGTTTAAATATTCAAGGCCACCACCTAATAGCTGCATTCCTGAAAAAATTCTATTAATCTGAGGAAGCATCCTAAACATAATCATGAGTAAAACTGTTAGCACGGAAAAAGCATGAGCGTGGTCATTTCTATGTAAATAAAATAATATTAAAACCAATATACCCACCATAACTCCTGCTTCCAAAACGAGAGGAGGGAAAAAAGAAAGAAATTGCCCTATATGTTTATGAGAATAATTCTTTTCTTCCAAAAATGAAAATATATTAATAAAAAAATCTTCTTTCCCAAATATTTTTATTTCTCGTATCGAACTAAAGGATTTAGATAAGGTTTTTTGCTTTTCCTGGTGAACTTCCTGAGCTTCCTTTTGTAGTTTTTTATTTTTATCTTTAAAAAGAAAATAAAAAAATGCTAAAGGGATTAATAAAGCGGACATTAACAATGCCCCTTGTGGAAAAACCATACAAAGCAACACAACAAGCCCTGTCATAATTGAACTTGCAACAATAATATTAAAAATGGGCATCACATAGTGATCAAAAACTAATCCTGCTGTTGAAATGTTTCGAATACCATCTGCTGAACCTTGTTCTATATGAAACTGATAATTTGCGTAAAGATACATTTTCATCAGTCGATTACTTAATTTCGTTTTCCAATCAATCAATAACTTCATTTGAAAATAACGAAATGAAATCATATAGCCTATTCTGAATAAAATTAAAGCTACAATAGATGAAAGAAAAACAGCACTCAGTGTATGCTCGTTCGTAATATGCATTACCCTGATGACCCATGCTAATGATCTAAAATTATGGATGGCTTCTGGCTTTATCAAGAGATAAATAAAAGGAAAAATCAGGGCAATACCAACAGCTTCTATAATGCCTGAAAATATACTCATGCATACCAGGCCAATGACTTTGACTTTTTTGCTTTTGAACTCGTTTACTAAAAAACGGCTTGCTGCTTTATTGAGAATCATACAGTTTTATAGACAGCGTGGCGTAATGTCCATCTATTTTCCGTCCATCGCCACAAATGAGGAGATCTAAATCGATTAGTGAGTGCTTCAAGATATTTTCGATCAAAAGGAGGATGTTCCAGTTTTTTATAAGCTATAGGGAATTCTTTTTCTGGAATGCTCAAATAGGAAAAATTTTCGGACTCAAATCGGTCCGAATACTCCCCATCAAATCGTTTAACCAATGCAATGCCTTCTTCACGCGTAATTTCTCCGCATCGAATTTCTTGGGAAGAGTCATACGTAGCACGCCCAATACCAAATTTAATGAATGTGGTGTAATAATGTAAATCATCCATTTTATCATCGATACTGCTGTATTTGCTGTAGGTCCCTGCTGTTCGTTCAGGCGCTGGTTTAAATCCCCCTTTTTCCATGGCATAATAATAACAGCCTTGTGGATGCCAAGGTAAATAATATCCCAAGTAATGCACTTCGATTTTTTTAGCGTTCAATGTCTCTGGGTGAGTAGGTAAATAAGGTTCAAGATCTATTAAGGTTAATCCAAAATCTCGCTGAAGTTCCTGTACATGGACGCCAGCCAAATAAGTCTCGAAGATATTTGAGGAAGTAAAATAACGAAAATCTTTGGTAGGCTTTTCCCCTTCTTCAATAGCATTTCCATATTCCATCGGGTTTTCACCATAGAATACAAGTGGAATATTTAATTGAGCGGCTAGTTTAGGTGGAAAATACATTTGGCCCACAATAAAAGGCTGGAAGGGATGAAATAATTTTTCCAACGCTAATCGGGTCAATAAACGATGCACACGCCCATTGGGTGTAAACAAATAATTATCAAATCCCGCGTGAATCCAAGCCTGAAAATTTTTCCATCCCCATTCTGTGTAAATATGAGGAGCCCACGTCACCGTGAGAGGATTCATTCCATATTCATATTTTAATTTATGAGCTGCATAAAAACTGTCTTTTCCTCCCGAGCCTGGCACTAAACAATCATAGTGGCCATCCGTTCGACGATATCGGTCACATAATTCTCGCAATAATTTTTTCCTCGCTACCCAATCAGTGGACTTTTTTCTCTCTGCTACCGAACACGCAGAACAAACACCTTCGTTATTAAAATTCACGGTGGGTTTTTTAGTTTGAATAGTATGCTTAAATTCTCGCTCAGAATTCGGTTTTTGATTGCTATAGGTGCACCGTTTGCAAAATTGCACATGAGGAGGCAAGCCATACAAGGCTACTAAGCCATTTTCTTTCTGGTAATCCTGTACATTAATGTTTTCTGGATAACTAACCATCGACATTGCTTTTTCCTCAATCTTTCTTTACCAACAACTTAAACCACCGTCTACCACAATACGTTGCCCTGTTACATAACTTGATGCCTCAGAGGCTAAAAATAATAAAGCGCCTGTTAATTCGGAAGGTTCGGCCATTCTAGCCAGCGGTACCCGTGCCGCATAATTTTGCTGGAACCGATTGTTTTGACCACTGGCCACCCCTCCTGGCACTAACGTATTTACACGAATACGATGAGGAGCCCAATAAGTGGCTAAGTATTGTGTTAACCCTATTACACCTGCTTTCGAGGCTGAATACACCGCCGGTGTATTAATTTCCATGCCTAAATAACAAGAGCCTTCATAAATGCGCTGATCAGGCGCCACCATACCATAAATAGAAGCGGTTTGAATAATGCTGCCGCCCAAATCCTGTTTCAGCATTTGTTTTCCTACCGCTTGTGCAACCAGAAACATGCCGTCTAGATTAACCGACATGATGTCTCTCCACGTTTCCAAAGAATATTCTTCAAACGGTGTAAAAAATGCTTCTAAATCATTGCCTTTTGTAGCAGCATTGTTATGCAAGATATGAATAGCACCAAAATGATCGGCCACTTCGCCAACCATATTTTTCACACTCTTTGAATCCGCTACGTTACAAGCCATGGCTTTCAAGGTTGCATGAGGGAATTCCCGCAAGAGCGTGGTGACACATTCTTCCGCTCGTGTTCCATCAATGTCCACCACCGCCACCTTGACAGAAGCACTCACTAGTGCCCGACAAAATTCCTGTCCTAGAACCCCACCTCCTCCTGTCACAATGGCACATTTATCTTTCAAATCAGGATAGCACACAAGAAAGCTCCGCCGTTTGTCCTGGTATTAAAGAGTGACCTACTCTTAACACTTCTATGATTTGCGAAACTTGTTTCGGATCAATGGGAGGTTGCCGATCCTTTACCATCTGAAAAAACCGAATCAATAAACGTTTAAAGGCAGAAAAATTATCGGTCAATTGGCATTCAAATAAACCTTTTCTACCGTAAATAGATAAATGGAATACTTTGGCCACTGCGCCTAAACACGATAAATTAAACACCAAACCACTTTCAAGCTGCATTGAAAAACAGTCATAAGGCGCCTGCAATTTTGTAATGCTTTTTAATGGCCCCCCATGGAAAGCCGCTACAGCATCTAACATATGGACACCGTATTTTAGAAAATCATTGGCGACAACTGCTTGAATTAAGTAAGGGTCTCCAATACATTCCGGTGATTGTTTAAAAGAATCCAGCTCTTTAGCATAACGAAACGCAGACGTTGACATGCACAGGCCTTTTTCCAGATAAGGCATAAGATAATGTAATTCTTGCTCATTAATCGTAAGCGGCTTATCAATAAAAACGGGTAATCCTGCTTGTAAAAAAGGCTTGGCCAAACTAACATGAGATTCATAATCATCCCGCGCTATAATAACCGCATCTACTTGAAACACCATCTCTTCTAAAGAATCAACCGCATGAGGAATATAACAGGCTCGGCATAAAAGTTCCGTCTGAGTTTTATCTTGCGTCCAAGCATGTGTAACGCGAACATCAGGGATACCTATCTCAGAGGGGTTCCGTACATTTAAATAATCTAAAATAACTGCCCAACCCGTTTTAGAAAATTCGAGAGGATCATAGCCATTAATAATGGCAGAGAAAGAGAAGGGGTGGCCATTTTGCGGGCTATAACCAATGAGGCCTATTTTCATTACCATATGCCCCATCCTCCATCCACGCAAATATTTTGACCTGTAATATAAGCTCCGGCTTCTGAACACAGCAGTGCAACCACACCTTTAAGCTCATACGGTTTCCCAATGCGGTTTAGCGGGTTTTTTTCGCTTAATCGTCGAATAAATGCGGGGTTTTCTTTCTGAGTGCTCTCGTAGGGAAAAGGCCCAGGGCTCACACAATTGACCCGAATAGGGTGCACTGATAAAAAACTCGCTAAATATTTTGTCAGCTGAATGATGCCGGCTTTAGCAGCCCCATAACTGGGTGGATTGGAAAATTGTTCACTGTCATATAATCGATAATCCGGCGCCACATGTCCATACATAGACGCAATGTTCACGATATTACCTTTTCTTAAGATCAACAAAGGAACAAATGTTTTAATAGAACGAAACACTCCGTTTAAACACACTTCTATGTCGTCATTCCAATTTTCATCGGTAATCGACTCAAATGTATTTTTTCGCCCAGACCATCCACTGTTAATCAGAATATCCAATCCCTCCGGCACTATTTCTCGAACTGCCTGAAAACATATTTCGAGGGATAATTTCTGAGTAATATCCAGCGATAAAGCGATATGTGCGCGTGAGTAATGAGCGTTTAACGTCGAAACAAATGCATCACATTTCACTTTATCACGGCTTGCGACTATGACTCTAGCACCCAATTCAGCGAGCGCATAAGCCATCTCACCGCCTAATAAACCCGCCCCTCCGATAATAAGAGCTGTTTTATTGTTGAGTGAAAATAATTCAGATAACTTCGGGGCATTTTCTGAATTGGAGTAAGGCATTGGCAATTATAAAATCCTCATGGGTATCAATATCAATCATGTTATCGTTCTCAGTAATCACTGCACCAACACGGCCAAACAGTAACCCTGATATATCTTCCGGCATTCGGTCTAATCTAAACGCATACACAGCTCCATTCAATTGATAGGCAAGGGGTAACTGCTGCCTGGGCAGCCAGGGGATGGCTCCCTCAATAAAAGGCTTGGGCGTTATTCCTTCTAATCGCCACGCCCGATGCGGATTTAATGTAGCCAGTTGAAAGGTGGCAATAGAATCTAAATTTTCTTCTACCAATCGATGGAGACATTGACGAATTAAACTTTCGGTACGAAAAGGGGAAGTGGCCTCTAGCAACACCATGATAGTAGCTTCTTCATTTTCTTTGCAAAGAACACGGTAAAGATCTTTAATCACATGAGTGATCAATGCGGAATCAGTAGCCAAGTGGGCTGGGCGCTCATATATTTCTGCCCCATAATGTTTTGACAGCGCGACAATTTTTTCACTGTCTGTTGAAACCAACACACGATCAATTTCTGGGATATTGATCGCCATTTCAATAGGCCATGCTAACAAAGGTTTCCCACCCAGAGGATGCAAATTCTTGTCTTTTACTGATTTACTGCCGCTACGCAAAGGAATTAATGCAAGAATGCGATGTCCCTTAAACAATTAAACTTTCCTCATTTTCTTGATAAAGGCTTCTTGCATAATTGAGGTCTTCAATTTGGCCAATATCAATCCATTTTTCATACATATAAAAAACATTGACTTCTTTTTCTTCTTCAATCAAACGTGTGAGTAAATCCGTCATATTTAAAAAGGTATTACTAGGCACAAAAGGCAGCACTTTGGGTGAAATAATATACGTTCCTGCATTAATTAAATATTGATAGGTAGGTTTTTCAACAATACTGACAAGCCTATTTTTGTTCTTTTCAATACAGCCGAAAGGAATTTGGTGAGAATAGCTTCTAACACCAACAGATGCGATAGCACTACTCTCTTTGAAGCCCGTTAATATTCGACAAAAATTCTCATCAGTAATAAGGTCACTGTTGATCACAAGAATAGGGTTTTTTACTTCTCGCATTAAAGATAAACATCCTGCTGTACCCAAAGGCTTTTTTTCCTTTAAATAAATAATTGAAACTCCAAATTTTTCGCCATCTCCCAGAAAATTCCGAATCATATGGCCCAAATAATTAATGGAAATATAAAATTTCCGAAATCCCTGATGTCGCAATGATTCCAGGATGCGCATAATAACAGGCTTACCTCCTATTTCGATTAAGGGTTTAGGAATTTTCTTTGTAAATGGTCTCAATCGTTTGCCAATGCCTCCTGCCACCAGTAGAACAGGGTTTTCCAAGATAATAGGATCTTCAAAATGGCTATAATAATAAACTTTCGTAACTCTTCCCTTTGAATCAACCATAGGAAGATAATCAATTTCAAATTCTTTCATTTGAAAATATATTTGATCTATATCTGTAGAGGTTGCATCCAACAACTTGGGATAAGGATTCATAATATCAACGACAGGAGTATGAGAGAGCAATGAGCGCAAAACAGATCGGCGAATATCGCCATCGGTTACAGTACCTAATAATTTTCCTTGCTCATTACAGATTAATACAATTCTAAATAAGGTATTTTGTATTACATTAGCTGCATCACGAATGGTCGCGCTGGGGGTTAATGTTATGTGATGAATATCCTTAATGACATGCATAGTGCTCGTTCGCTTTTATAATAACATTTAATAAATCGGGGCTACTGGGTAAATTAATAACCTGCTGCTCAAGCGATTCGGTGATAGGTAAAGGGCCCCGGGGACAATGAATATACATCGGCAGATGATGCATCGCTGTCCATAAAGGACGGCAGTAAAATTGCTGTTGGCTTAATTGCTCTAAACCGGATTCTACTATTTCCCTCATAGGTGTTTTTAATTTAATGGCATTTAACCAATAATTACTGGTGGAAAATGAGGGCTCCGCTATAAATCCCCAATAATCGGAGTGATTAAATGCTTGGGCATAGATAGCGGCTAAATTTCTTTTTTTCTCTAATAAATACGGTAGTTTTTTTAGCTGAGACAAACCTAATGCCGCATTAAGACTGGGCATTCTATAATTAAATCCCACTTCTGTATGGTAAAAGCCCCATGGATGAGTTAATTTTGCCGTACTGGTTACATAGCGAAAATGCTGAGCTAAATGATCATCATTCGTGAGCAACGCACCTCCACTGCCTGTCGTAATCACTTTATTGCCATTAAAGCTCACCATCCCTGCCTTTCCTCGTGCGCCTACTGGTTTTCCTTTATAAAGTGTCCCTAGGGCCTCTGCTGCATCTTCTATTAACAATAACCCGTACTCATCGGTTACTGTTTGCAATGCATCCACATCGGCTGCATGCCCTAGCACATGCACAACAACTAAAGCGGCTATTCGTCGCTGTGTGTTTTTATTGATTAGTTTACCATTGCGATAGATAGCTATGCTATTTAAGTAAAGACGCAAAGCATCTGCATCCACGCCCAATGTCTCAGCGTTACAATCCACAAAATGCGGTGTAGCGCCTGAATGTGAAATAGCATTGGCAGTGCCCACGAACGTTAATGCAGGGCACAATACTTCATCGTCTCGTCCTATTCCTAGCGTATGTAGCAATGCGTGCAAGGCAACTGTCCCATTAAACACACAAACAGCATGCCTTGCCTGAAAAATGTGGGCTAACTCAGATTCAAATTTATTCACCCAGCTACCGACGGAAGAAACATATTTTTCACGAATACAAGAAACGACGGCGTCTTCATCTGTTTTATCTAACGTAGGTTCATGCAAATGATAAGGTAAATTTATCGAAGGCAATAAACCTGACATTATTCCAATTAATTCTTCAACAGCTGGGTGCATTTTTATACTATATAATTTCGATCATGAAAATGTTGGGTATTTTTTTCTTGAGAAAACCACTCTACTGTTGCCTTAATACCCCGCGAAAATCCATCTAATCCCGCATAGTGCGGGCTCCACTCTAAAAGCGCTTTTGCTTTTTCGATGCTGGCATGTAAACGATCTACTTCGCTAAGCTTAGGCCGAACTCTGTTTTCTACAGAACTCACATTGACAGTCACACCCATGGCTTGAGCAATAATATCTGCCGTTTCTTTAATAGAGATTTCAAATCCACTGCCTAAATTAATCACTTCTCCTATCGAACGGCTCGATTGAAAAACAGCTATCATTCCATTAACCGTATCTTCTACAAAACTGAAATCCCGTGTGGGCGTTACCGCACCTAATTCTATATTTTTTTTCCCTGCATTAATTTGCTGAATAATCGTTGGGATAATAGCCCGAACTGATTGTCGTGGCCCATATGTATTAAAAGGACGCACAATGGCCACAGGGGTCTTAAACGAACGATAAAAAGATAATGCAAATTGATCTGCCGCAATTTTACTCGCCGCATAAGGCGATTGTGCATTGAGGGGGTGCTGCTCCGTAATAGGAACAAATTGTGCTGTACCATATACTTCACTGGTGGAAGTATGCATCATTTTTTCAATACCCTGTTTTGTCACAGCCTGCAGTAAATTTAACGTTCCGATCACATTGGTTTGCACATACGCAGAAGGATTAATGTAAGAATATGGGATAGCAATTAAAGCCGCTAAATGCATCACTGCATCACAACCTAACACCAGTGAATCGACAAAAGCCGCATCTCTTATATCACCTAAAGAAACACGAATAGAAGATTTAACAACAGGGTCAATATGATCTAACCATCCATAAGAACCCAAAGCATTATAAAGCACCAGAGCATGAACCTCATACCCTAATGCCACCATTTTTTCTACCAAATGAGAACCAATAAAACCATCTGCACCTGTAATAACTATTTTTTTCATTAAATGCCTTATGCCCACGTAAAATAATGATTATAGGGTAACTCTGCCGCACCGAGCAATATCCTTGCATTATAATGTTGTGCCGAATAATAAGCCGCTACCAACGTATTGACCACCATTTTTCCATCTGCTCCAGAAGGATAATTTTTCTTCTCTAACAACGCGGTCAACACATGCTTTGTGCACCCTGTATTATCTAAGGGCGTGAATTGATAGGACCAACGATCGCATGGCAACCCATACCTTGTCAGAGGATATTCTTGATATTCTTTTTTTCTGACGACAGCATGAAGCTCCCCACTCAACTCATCCACAAAAATATGGCCATAGCGTGTAGCATACACAACTGTCATACCATGCCCTTGATCAGGCCCTATTTCCAAATTCATCCGCAATCCTGATTCGGATAGAATTCGCAATTGACCTGCTTTGTCCGTAAATTGTTTTCCTCGAGGGTTGGGAAGGGAGTTGTCCGAAAACCACGCCATCACTTCAGAAGGCCGATCATTAGATAAATAAGCGAAAGCCTCGATATAATGTGATCCATTCATCGCAACGCCGAAACAACCTCCGATTATATTCATACTGGCTAAGGATCCAAACTGTTTGTTTTGAATATATTCCTTAACCAAGGTGTATTGCGTCATAAATCGCATTTGATGGTTAATCGATAAAATACTTCCGGAGGTTCTACACGCTTCTATCATTTTATCGCAATCGGATAGGGAGGTGGCCATTGGTTTTTCACATAAAATGAAATCAATTCCCCGCTGCGCCCCTAAACAGGTGTAATAACAGTGTGAATCGGCCGTGGTCGCAATAATTAAGAGCATTGGCGGGGGTGCCTTAAGCAGCATTTCTTCGCCATTAGCATAGCATCGAGTTTTATCGATGTGGAATTTATCCGCTATTTGCTTTAATCGATCTCTCGATTTATCGCAAATAGCCGTAATTTTCCATCCTAATTCGGTTACTGCCTGCACATGGCACTCACCCATCTGACCTAATCCAATAATATTAACTGTGGGTATTTCGCTCATTAATCCTCAACATCTCCCTTAAAAAGCACGCTACCGCCGGGGGAATTCATTTAGGCTACCCTAAAACCCCTGCCTGCGTTAAACCTTTCCTACTCATGATACCTTAAATTTCAATGAGAAGATTTTCTGCTATTTGTTTATAACGTACCCCTGTAGGGTGGCAAATAAGGTCTTTTTTCAAAATACTCCCTGCTCGACTGATCCAGCCTACCCGACGCGCTGGCATCCCTTTCATTAAGGCAAAATCGGCTACAGGACGGGTTACTACAGCGCCTGCTGCAATGAACGCGTACTTTCCAATTTTATTACCACAAATAACCGTGGCATTAGCTCCAATAGTTGCGCCTAAGCCTATTTTTGTGAGCCGGAATTCTTGTTTACGATCAACGTCAGCCCGCGGATTTATTACATTGGTAAAAACACAAGAAGGGCCACAAAATACATAATCCCCTAGCCTTAATCCCGCGTATAGACTCACATTATTTTGTATCTTGCATCCTATCCCTACAATAACATCATCGGCAATAAAAACGTTTTGCCCGATAACACAATCATCCCCAATAATGGCTTTCCCCATGATGTGAGAAAAATGCCAAACTTTAACTCTTTCTCCAAGCTTACATCCCTCATCCACATAAGCACTTTCGTGAATAAAGGTAGTTTTCCCTGCTTCAATTTCCTCCATCGTATTCAGACCTCAAGGGCTTTTATTCTATAAGATTGTGTCACAGCTTCCAGCACTTTTACCACCCTCAATCCCTCATAACCATCAGTAATGGGCCGTCTATTATTTTTTATACATTCGAGAAAATGGCTATTTTCGCACCATAAAGGCTCTTTTTGAGGCACCTCTATCGCTTCAGCTTTCGTCTTAATAAGGCTGGTAATGCCTGCTTCTCGCTCGATATGACCTCGGTATACAGACAGCTTATGAGGCCAATCCAAGCCATCATTAAACACCAACATCCCCTTTTCTCCTAATATTACCAACCGGTGCTCTTTATAAGGATGCAACCAAGAAACAAATATATGCGCTTTTATGTTCTTGCGAAAAGCAAGGTGAGTAATGGTAATATCATAATTCTCTCTATTGAGATAAGAAGAACCTTCTGCTGTTATTTCAATGGGCTCCTCATTAACTAACGATAGAATAAGGGAAATATCGTGAGGTGCAAAACTCCACAATATATTCTCTTCTGTCCGAAGCCTTCCAAAATTAAGGCGATTAGAGTAAATATAGTGGAGTTGGCCTATTACTCCTTCCTTAATGATTCTTTTCAACGTCACAAAAGCAGGATGATACTGTAATAAATGGCCTACCATCAACGTTTTACGGTGATGATCGGCTAATCGACACAGATATTCCGCCTGTTTCACATTCATCGTCATAGGCTTTTCCACTAGGACATGTTTGCCTGCTTTCAAAGCCTCTACAGTCAAAGAATAATGGGTGGGGGTAGAAGCAGCAATGACAATGGCATCAATTTTCTTGTCTGATAAAATAGTAGCGTAAGAATAGGCCGGGACATTAAGGGAGGATTGTATTTGTCGTGATAAATCTTCATTAATATCACAAATCGCCGCCAGAACTCCTAATTGTTTTAATACCCTAGCGTGCTGAAACCCCCAAAAACCGCACCCTATAAGCGCTACCCTTAATCGGCTCCCCATCGTTTTCCTCATCTTCCTATAAGATGCCCCGTTTTAGCCTAGAAATGAAATAGGGTCAAGTTTTGATTATATTAAAACCATGCAAGACAGTTGCCCGCCGAAATCCCTCTCTTGACGGTGGGTTGCACGACGATAACTAAAAAAATTCTTTTCATCGCTATACGTATCGAATGCCACAGCCAATGATACTATTTTTATTCCTAACCGCAGCAAACGATCTTTTACGTACCGCAATAGATTAAATTGGAAATGAAACGGTCGCATTGATTCTACAAAATAGCAACCATAATGAGAATTATCGTTTAAAAATGTCTGATAAAATTCGTCGTTCACTTCATACGATTTCTGATGAATACAAGGACTTACGGTGGCTATTAGCCGAGAAAGGTCAGCTCCTTGCTGAACCATGGTTTGAATGACCGCCTCCAGAATTCCCCCTCGCGCGCCCCTCCAACCTGCATGAGCCACGCCAATGATTTGCGCCACTTCATCCGCTAATAACACCGTCGGACAATCAGCACTCGTAGAACCTAAAATAATTCCGCGCTGTTGCGTAACCATGCCATCGGCCTCCAGTCTTTCAGCATCTGGCCAGATCTTTTCTACCACTACCACCTTATTGCCATGACAATTCTTCACCGTCATTAACGATTCTACTGGATACCCAAAATAAGCCGCTATTCGACGTTTATTTTCTTGAACATGAGCGGGATTATCCAAACTCTTGGTTAACACATTCAACGAAGAATAAATCCCCTCACTCACACCACCTTGCCTCGTAAAAAACCCATGACGAATAGTGCTTACTTTTTTTAAAACAGGATCTTCTATTACTTTCAACATAAAACCGAATAATTAATGTTTCAATTTTTCCAAAAATTTCACAAATTCTATCAAAGAGATTTTTAAACGTTTCTGTAAATCATCGTCTTTTAAAGATCCATCCTCTTGAAAAGCGGTATTGGCAGAAGCTAATGAAAACATATCGGGATAAACAATAGCACCACACGCCTCTAACGGAACTCTTGTATGCCACAAACCGCGATTACCTCCCACCAACGAGGGCGAAGCTGACATAAGCAATAGGGTTTTTTTTGTCCATGGCATTGGCTTTCCCCGAGAAATCCAATCAATTAAATTTTTTAATGTCCCAGGCGTTGAAAAATTATATTCCGGTGAAGAAATTATGATGCCATCCGTTGCATCCATACGTTCCATAAACGCCAACGCCCCTTTTGGAAGCCCCTCCTTCTCATTGACATCTCCATCATACAGCGGCATATCAAACTCTGAAAAATCCGCTTTGTCCACCTCAATTTTTTGCTCTCTCAATAAAACGCAGGCAAGATCAATCAATTTTTTATTAAAAGATCCTTTTCGCAATGAAGCAGCCATTAATAGTAATTTCATTCGATATTCCTTATAGCGATTCAAATAATTTTCTTCCCATTATATATAAATTCTCTAGCACGGAACAGCGAAGCGCTTACCTTTCCCCTCAGCAAGCGTGAAAGCATCCCCCTTCACCTCCCAGATGAGTCAGTATTCGAGCTCTTTCTCGCAACCACGGCAGAAATATTTTATACTCTTCTTATTAACCTAGTCAAAATAAGGAATACAGGATGGCTACTGTTGCTGATGTATTGATTGATACGCTGGTTCAATTTGGGGTAAAACGAGTGTATGGCATTCCAGCGATGACTGTCGATCCGATTACCGATGCCATTCGGCGCTGTGAGGCAATTGATTTTATTGTGATGCGGCATGAAGAAGCAGGCGCTTTAGCCGCTTCTGCACAAGCAAAACTCAATGGCGAATTGGCGGTTTGCTTAGGCTGTCAGGGGCCAGGCGCCATTCATCTTGCCAATGGAATGTACGATGCGTTATTAGATCATGCCCCTATTTTAGCCATTAGTGGCGAAATGGCCCTTAATCAACAAGGCCTCCATATTCCACAACAAATCGATTTAGTCGCGCTATTTCAGCCAGTGACAGTGTATAACCAACAATTAAAAGTCGCTGAAACAGCTCCCGAATTAATTGAATTGGCCTGTCGTCAAGCCTTGGAAAAACGGGGGCCTGCCCATATCAATATCCCGTATGATATTTGTTCTGCCAAAGCTAAAAAACGGGTAGTCGTATTTAAACCGCAAGATTTTGGCTGTGTTTATCCACGAGAGACTACATTAAATGAAGCAGCAGAAATCATCAATGCTGGAAAAAAGATTACTATTTTTTATGGATTTGGTGCACAAGATGCTGCAGCTGAAATCAAACAATTATCGGAATTACTTAAAGCCCCTTTAGTTCACACCACACGTTCTAAACCTTTTATTGATAATCATTATGCTAATTATATTGGCGGCATTGGTTTCATGGGAACGCAGTGGGGAAATGAAGCCGTGGAAGATTGCGATGTGATGATCACAGTCGGTTCCTCGTTTGGCTTTTCCGAATTTTATCCTAAAGAAGCTAAAATTGTGCAAATTGATCTGGAAGCAGAAAAAATCGGTTTGCATGCTTCTGTTGCTGTAGGTTTACAAGGAGACTCCCAAGAAACGTTGCGACGATTATTGCCTAAACTGCAGGCCCGTAACGACGATCGGTTTTTGAAAAAATTACAAGCTAAACGCGATGCTGACTATAAAAAACACGATCAAGATACGGATGCTCAAAAAAATGAACGTGAGATTCATCCTCAATATTTAACCCATAAAATTAGCTCTTTAGCCAATAAAGATGCCATATTCTGCCTCGATGCAGGCACCGTGACGTTGTGGGGAAATATTTTCTTACGACTAAATGGCCAACAAAAATATGTGTGGTCAGCCAATCTGGGTACTTTAGGCAGTGGCTTGCCCGCCGGAATTGCAGCGCAATTTTCATACCCTGACAAACAAGTGGTGGTATTAACAGGTGATGGTGGTTTCGATATGTTAATTGGCGATTTTGCCACCGCTGTGTTATATGAATTACCTATCATTTTTATTATTTATAATAATGGACGTTATGGTTTTGTTGAATGGGAAATGGAAGGACAAGGCTATCCCACGGCTTATACCAATTTTTCAAATTGTGATTACGCCGCATTAGCAAAAGCATTTGGGGGCGATGGCATCACGGTCAATAAATTTTCCGACATTGAACCTGCTTTTATCCAAGCTTCAAAAAGCAAAAAACCTTTTATCATGGATGTTGCCGTGACAGCCCGTCAAACCTATATCCCCTCTAAATTTGACATTGGCCTACCCTTTCGTTTTGTAGAATCCGTCACACGCCAATTTGTGGATAAATTTTTGCATAAGCGAACACCCTCAGGCTTGCATAAATAGAGTGGTTAAGCCCCCGATTACTAAAAATTCCTATATAAAAACAAGGTAAATCGCTGTTCCCACTAATAATCCACCCATCATCCAGTTAAATAAGCGATACTGTTTTTCATTTCTTAATACATTAGCCATTTTATCCCCCAAAACAGCCCAGACGGAAATAGACCCATAACAAATAAAAAAATACAGCGTAGTAAAAATAAGAAGGGGGGAATAAGAAGCACTGGAAGCGAAAGCAGATATCCCTGAAATACAAGCACCTTAAAAACTAAAAAACTTTTTGAGATGAACCGCACACTTATTGCTGCCCCGGGTTACGCGACTAAGCACAAAAAAGCCCATAAACCTGAAGATCTACTAGAATGGGATTGGATAGGACTCCACATGCTACCAGCCAGCAAAACCCTAATAAATCAATTCGGTAATAAGTATCAAATTAATTACAAATCCCGAATTAATGCCGATAACGTAGAGGCCGTTTGCCAATTAGCCCTAGCAGGACTAGGTCTGGCCACTCCCCCTACCTTTCTGGTGGAAGAAGCCATAAAGACTCATCGTCTTATCAAAGTTTTACCCACCTGGCAGGTGAGTGCATTAAACATTTACGCCGTATGGCCTCCCAACTCCTCGAGAGACAGTTTAACGCTTCGATTTATTAATTTCTTAGAGAAGAAATCCCGCGAAACCTCCGTAAAGGACTTGATTCTTTCCTGCACTCCTCTTATTTTAGAGCATGATGAATGCTTTAGATTGCCTCAACCACCTCGGCAATGAATTACATGTACGCGTAATACCGAGGGCATCCGCCAATAAAATCAAATTGGAACGCCAATCCGATGGGTCTACACGAATACGCGTCTACACCACTGCTATTCCAGAAGATAATAAAGCCAATAAAGCCGTTATAAAAATTTTAGCAAAGGCTCTCGACCTTCCTAGATCCTCATTGACCATTACTCACGGATCAACGAGCCGAGATAAAATCATCCATATTCAAAGATCCTGTACCAAGCAAACCTGAATTAGGGGAGGCGGGGTCAAGTCTCTAGTTACTTATTCTTAAATAATACTAGCAACTAGAAACTTGACCCCTCTATTTTTTTTTGCTAATACACCCTAACAACATCTTCTAAATGCAGCATATCGATACTTGACCCCTCCTTTAGATAATAGCTACTCTTGTTTTATAGCAACAGCATTAGCCACTACATATGAAATGATAAAGGAAGATACTACATGAAGGGCCTATCCGAATTGTCTCCCAGAAGTCCAGGCCGTAACCGCTTACTGTTGCTGGCATTAGATTGGATACGACCTAAAGACCCACCGATTTCGTTAAGCCAAGCTTCTCTTTTAGCCAATCTTCATCATCATCAGATTCCTGTTCTCTCTAAAGCTTGGTCTGTTAATAACCCCGCCTTCAGGCTCAGTGATGTCCATGAATTTGTCATGGCACATGCCGACGAAGGAACCGATGTAGCATTGGGCGCTTATGTATGGCATGAGCCTTATACCCAACAATTACTCTCTGCCTTAAAACGAGATAAATTTCCAGGCCGCATTATTTTAGGAGGCCCTCAGGTTAGCTATACAAAACGTGGAATAGAAAAATATTATCCGCACGCAAATATTTTTATTCGTGGCTACGCAGAAGATGCACTGGTCCGATTATTACAAGCTCATACCGATAAACCTGTCATAGCAGGCGTACATTACGCAGGAGAACCGGATTTGGGCTTATCGGCCATAGCCAATTTAGAAAAATTACCTTCACCTTTTTTAACGGGCCTTATTCCGCCACGTCCTTTTATACGATGGGAAACACAACGTGGCTGCCCTTTTGAATGCACCTTTTGCCAACATCGAGAATCAGATGTGAGCATGGTGCGCCGTCAACTGCCTCTTTCACGCATTATGCAGGAAGTACGGTGGATCACACAAAACCCTATTATCCAAGATATTGCCATGTTAGACCCCACCTTCAATTCTGGCCCCCACTATATGACGATTCTTGAAGCACTCATAGCAGAAAAATGCAGCGCTAAATTGGCCTTGCAATGCCGCACGGAAATGATCCGAGAAGAATTTTTAGATGCCATCGAAAGATTTAATCAAACAGGCCGAATAGTTTTAGAGTTGGGACTTCAAACCATCCATCGAGAAGAAGCAAGAATTATTCGACGTTCCAATAATATGAAGAGAGTAAAACTTATCTTTGAAGAACTGAAGAGACGCAACATCCATACCGAAGTTTCATTAATTTTTGGTTTGCCTCATCAAACTCTACAATCGTTTAAAGAATCGATTGTGTTCTGTAAAGATTATGGTGTCTCTACTATTTACGCCTATCCGCTCATGTTACTCCGTGGCACGCCTTTATATGATCAGAAAGAACAGCTAGGATTAGCCGAATCAAGTGATTTAAATTTACGAATTCCTCGCATACAAGCCAATATTCCCCATGTCGTTTCCAGCCCTACTTTTACCTACGAAGAATGGTGTGCTATGGCCAAAATAGCAGAGTCCTTAGATGAATATAACGCTGAACAAGCCCTAAAAAACCAACATCCCTACATGGCAAAAATGTCTCATACCCTACGCCACACTCTATGGCACTCAATCTCTAAAACAAGTCGCTCAATCGAAATGCCCGCTGCTAAAGAAAGGAGGCAAGTCTCTAGTGGGTATAAATAATGTTAACAACTAGAGACTTGGCCCCTTTACTGCCAAATCCCCCAAAAAATATAAGAGGAATGGAACCGATCAAATTAAGCTAAAAGCACTTGAAAACCCATAAATTTATATATAAAATTAAGTTTTAACTCTGTAAATTTAATGAAATTTTATGTTTATACACAGAACAATCCAAGCATATATAAAAAAATATCTTTATAATCAAACGGATAAGAAAT
>DATDVD010000033.1:0-3964 GCA_035290065.1 Coxiellaceae bacterium
GGATGGAAGAATCTAGCTTCATGAAAAACAGTATTAAATCATTTGTGCGACGAGGAGGGCGCTTAAGCCCCACGCATCAAGACGTCTTGAAAACGCTTTGGCCGCACTATGGCTTGTCTGTAGAAAAAGCCCCTCACCTGAGCCAGCAATTTCTAAAGGAAGCTCCTTTGGTGTTGGAAATTGGCTTTGGTAATGGCGAGCATTTATTCTCCCAAGCCCACGATCATCCAGAAAATAATTACATTGGCATAGAAGTTTACCGTGGGGGTTTGGCTCGCCTGTTGACACGTTGCTTGACACATCCCTTATCTAATCTCAAGCTGCTGAACGAAGATGCCACTACTTTTCTCGCAGCACTTCCTCCTGAGTATTTAGAAGGCGTTTTTATTTTATTTCCGGATCCGTGGCCCAAAACTCGGCATCATAAACGTCGATTGATTCAACCGAATTTTGTAGAATGTGTATGGCATACATTAAAAGAAAAAGGATGGGTGCACTGCGCCACGGATTGGGAGCCCTATGCTAGGGCTATGATGAATGTTTTTTCACGCTGCGAAGGATTTAAAAATTATTACGGAGTAGGGCAATTTGCGCCCTCTGCTCGCGAAATGGAAACCAAATTCGAACGACGAGGAAAAAAACTAGGCCATTGTGTTAAAGACCTCCTCTTTAGCAAGGTATCTTCTAAACAACTTAAGGATTAAATAAAAATAATATGATTATATTAGATTTATTATTTAAAATTTTATTTATTTCAAGCGGGCTTTTTATAGTTTTATTGATCGGCCCGTTGTGGATGGTCTTTTTTTCCCACATCGATCTTTCCACACGCTGGGAAATAGCCAACCGAGACAGTGCTCATTTAGCACCCCTGGCCTCTGAAAATCCGGAAGCTATTGTGCAAGTATATGGCGCACGGGCATTTCATTGGAGGGGTTTTTTTGCGGTTCATACCTGGATTTCGGCAAAACCTAAAAATGCCCCTACGTGGACGGTGTTTCAGGTCGTAGGGTGGTATCGCTATCGTGAAGAACCCGTACTTCGCGTTGAAGAGGGAGTGCCGGATCGGTATTGGTTTGGTAATAAACCTGAAATTTACAACGATATTCGCGGGGAACGCGCCGAAAAAATTATTCCTCTGCTTAAGAAATATTCCAAGCGCTATCCTTACAAGAAAAAATATATTTTATGGCCAGGGCCTAATAGCAATTCGTATATTGCCTATTTAGGGCGTCGGGTTAAAGGACTGGAGCTTAATTTACCGGCCTCTGCGATTGGAAAAGATTATCTTGTGAATGATCGTTTCTTTGCGCGTGCCCCCAGTCACACCGGTTACCAAATTTCCTTGCATGGCTTATTGGGAATTACCGTGGCCCGAGTGGAAGGAATTCAATTTAATTTCTTAGGGTTATCGTTTGGCGCAGCCTGGCATAAGGGTTTGGTGATTCAATGGCCCGGCATTGGAGAAATTAGAATGGGGAAAATAAATCTTAGAGCAAAGAAAGCTGAGGATGCATAAGGTGATGGGCGGCCTCTGTTTCTAGTTGCGATAATTTTTGTCGCGCTTCTTCGATCACTGCTTTAGGAACTCCCGCTAATTGCGCCACTTGTAAGCCATAGCTTTGATTAGCAGGACCAGGTTTTACCTGGTATAAAAAAACAATTCGATCGTTAAATTCTTTGGCTTCCATATGGACGTTTGCCATCTCCGGGTATTCTTGCGGCAAAGTGGTTAATTCAAAGTAATGAGTGGCAAACAAGGTAAAGGATTGAATACGGCAACCTAAATCCCTCGCTACCGCCCAAGCCAGTGATAACCCGTCAAAAGTGCTGGTCCCCCGGCCAATTTCATCCATTAAAACCAAACTATTTTCGGTCGCATGGTTCAGAATATAGGCTGTTTCCGTCATTTCCACCATAAAGGTAGAACGCCCACTGCTCAGATCATCCGAGGCTCCAATACGCGTAAAGATGCGATCAATGGGCCCTAGGGTTACGGCCGTGGCAGGCACGCCACTGCCGATATAAGCCAACAAGACAATTAAGGCCGTTTGGCGCATATAAGTAGATTTCCCGCCCATATTGGGGCCTGTAATCATTAAAAGCCGATGGTTAGGATCTAACTCGAGCGTATTGGGAATAAACTGTTCTTTTAATTCCTGTTCAATAATAGGGTGACGCCCTTGATGGATATGAATACCACGCTCGAAAGTGAATTGGGGTGTGCACCAGTTTAAGGTATGAGCTCGTTCAGCGAGAGTATTGAGTACATCTACATTGGCCAATGCGTGGGCAGTGGCTTGAAGCGTGGAAAGGGGTTCTAAAAGAGAGGCTAGCAGCTGCTCATACAAATATTTTTCTCTCGAAAGAGCACGAGATTTTGCACTTAATACCTTGTCTTCAAACGATTTTAACTCAGGGGTAATGTATCGCTCGAGATTTTTTAATGTTTGACGTCTAATATAATCAGCAGGCGCTTGTTTTGATTGAGCTTTACTGATTTCAATATAATAACCATGGATGCGGTTGTAACCCACCTTTAAAGTTGATAATTGCGTACGTTCGCGTTCTTGGGTTTCGAGTTTTACTAGATAATCACTGCTGTGTTCACTCAGTTGCCGTAACTCATCGAGTTCTGCATCATAACCGGGAGCGATAACTCCGCCGTCTCTTATTACCATGGGGGGTTCTTCTACCAGAGCCCGCTGAAGCAAACTCACCACATCGGGATGATTATGAAGCGCCTCGTGCAAATGTGCCAACAAGGGGCTTCCTTTTTTAAAAGGGTGAAGTAAACTTTGAATCCCAGGAATGAGGGCCAGGCTAACCGCCAATTGTTTTAAATCCCGGGGCCGAGCCGTTTGGAGGGCTACCCGAGTTAAGATGCGCTCAAGGTCATAAATATGTTTAAGGATATCATGTAATCTAATGTAATTTTGATCACTAATGAAGCACTGGATAGCCTCTTGGCGTTCCCGTAACCGCTCGTGGGAGCGTATTGGGGTTTGCAGCCAATGGATTAAGCGGCGAGAGCCCATACTGGTAGCCGTTTTATCTAATAGAGCTAACAAGGTATACGATCGCCCTCCTCGCAAGTGGGCAGTAATTTCTAAGTTAGCGCGCGTTACCGCATCCAGCTGTACCGTTTCTTGCCAATGAATTGGCTTGGGCATTTGGATATGCGGTAAGGCCTTGCGTTGGGTAAATTGAATATAGTGAAGCAAAGCGCCTGCTGCCCGTAAGGCATGGGGGAGCTCTCCTAATCCTAATCCTTGTACCGTGTGGGTTTTAAATTGCTGGCAAAGAATTTCCTGGCAGTTATCGAGCTCAAATTCCCAGACAGGGCGTAAGGTAGAAATGCAAGGCGCGTAGGGCAGAGGAGAAAAAGATTCGTTTTGGATAATTTCAGTGGGTTTTAACCGGTCTAATTCCGAGATTATTTGACTGTCTTCGGTGGACTCGAGGACTAATAATTCTCCCGTACTCATATTTAGAAAGGCGATACCCATGCCGTCTTGGGTCTTCTCAATACTGGCTAACCAACGCGGCTCTTTCGCTTCTAAGAGTGCCTCATCGGAAACGGTGCCTGGTGTCAAAATTTGAGTGACTCGCCGTTCCACAGGCCCTTTGCTAGTGGCAGGATCACCCACCTGTTCACAAATGACCACAGACTCCCCCAGCTTAATAAGCTTAGCTAAGTAATTCTCTGCTGCGTGAAAGGGAACGCCTGCCATGGGAATTGATTCACCCGCCGACTTTCCTCGGCTCGTTAGCGTAATATTAAGTAGTCGGGCGGCTTTCTCGGCATCTTCATAAAATAATTCATAAAAATCCCCCATTCGGTAAAAAACCAAAAGGGTGGGGTATTGCGATTTAATCGCCCAATACTGGCGCATCATGGGGGTATGATCAGAGCTGCTGAGGGAATTCATGAGGTTTCTTATAACAGAACGAAAAAAATAAG
>DATDVD010000034.1:0-5500 GCA_035290065.1 Coxiellaceae bacterium
CTATTTGCCCCTGGCCCACACGTTCATACAGCGCTTCTATCGTTTCCAACGATTGGCGTGCGGATTTAGGAGGTACATCACGCCCATCTAAAAAGGCATGGGTGTAACTGGAAACGCCTTCCTCAGCAATGGCTTGAATCAGTGCCATCAAATGATTTTCGTGGCTATGAACACCGCCTGGGGAGACGAGTCCCATTAAATGAATGTGAGAGCCGCGCTGTTTAGCCGTGGCGATGGCTGTTTTTAAAATAGGGAGGTGAGCCAGGGCGCCGCTTTTACACGCTTCATCAATGCGCACTAAATCTTGGGGCACTGGTCGACCGGCTCCAATATGCAAATGTCCCACTTCCGAATTTCCGATTTGGCCGACCGGAAGTCCTACCGCTCTGCCCGAGGCTTCGAGAGCCATATGAGGACACTGCGTTAAGAGGGCATCATAGGTAGGGGTGGGCACGGTGTGAATGGGATTATGCGCTACCTGATCGCTTTCGCCCCAACCATCCAAAATAATTAATACCAGCGGTTTTTTCATTTAAAAAATACTACGCGAGATAGACCTTAATTTCCAGCCAGGTTATACTAGGCCCCATTTCATTGAGGTAGGCATGGACACATTTTTTCATCGACTTCCCGAATTTGTAGCGCATCATTGGTTATTAGTCACGGCCTTTGTTCTGGTATTAGTGGCTGTCGTGATAGAGGAGCGACGCAATGCCTTTTTGTCTGGCGGAATTAAGCCGAAAGAAGCCGTTAATTTGCTCAATCATCAAAATGCATCGATACTGGATCTTCGTTCTTCCACCCATTTTGAAGCAGGCCATGTGCTCAAAGCGAAATCTATTCCATTTGAAGCATTGGAAGCAAAATTGGATTCCCTGAAAAAACTTCAAAATCGCCCTATTATTGTGGTTTGCGATACAGGCCGTAATGGCTTGCGAGCCGCCGCCTTCTTAAAATCCAAACAATTTAAAAATGTGCATATTTTAGCAGGTGGAATGGACGCGTGGGAAAAAGAAGAGTTGCCTGTAGTGCGTGGAAAGGAATAACGTATGGCAGACGTCGTTATTTATACAAAACCCACCTGTCCTTATTGTATTCGAGCTAAGGCTTTGTTGGATCACAAAGGGGTGCGTTACACCGAAATTTCTATTCAAGGTGATGACGCTAAACGGCAAGAAATGATCGAAATAACCGGCAGACACACGGTTCCTCAAATTATTATTAAGGGAGAAGCTATTGGGGGATGTGATGATTTACAGGCGTTGGAAGCCGCAGGCGAATTAGACAAAAAATTACATTAAAAGAGGTGTATTATGAGCAAGAGTGAAGATATTCAACAAGATCAATCCAGCACGCCTCATCCCGAATTTGCGATTCAACGGTTATATGTCAAAGATATCTCTTTAGAAACACCCAATAGCCCTAAAATTTTTCTAGAGCCGTGGAAACCAGAAATTAATTTAGATTTAGATACGAAAGCCCATCCATTAGACGATGACCATCGTGAAGTGGTGTTAACGGTTACCGCCACGGTTAAGATAGCAGATAAAGTGGCTTTTCTAGTGGAAGTGAAACAAGCGGGTATTTTCACGCTAAAACATTTTTCAGACGAGCAACTCGATGCTATGTTAGCCAGTTTCTGCCCGAACGTTTTATATCCCTATGCGCGAGAAGCCATTTCGGATTTAGTAATACGCGGGGGATTTCCCCCGTTATATTTGGCGCCAGTAAATTTTGATGCGCTGTATCAACAGCATAAACAAAAAGAGCAGGCAGAAGGAAAATTGCATTAAACGTGCCAGAAACGTTGGCGAGAAAACCGTGAGAAATATTGCAGTCATTGGAGCCGGTTCGTGGGGAACAGCCTTAGCGTTGTTATTAGCACGCAACCACGTACCCGTCACCTTATGGGGGAATGTTCGAGCAGAGATGGAAACGCTCTGCCGTGAACGCGAAAACCGATTTTATTTACCGGGGTTTTCGTTTCCTCCTCTCCTTAAACCGTGTGTAGAATTATCCGAAGCGTTAGAAAGTACCTCTGATGTATTGATTGTGGTGCCTTCGCAAGCATTTCGTTCGGTTTTGCAAGCCATTCAGGCAGAAAAGGGTAATACGTGTCGCATTGCGTGGGGAACAAAAGGGGTAGATCCCACCACCAAAAAATTATTACACGAATTAGTAGCAGAAGTATTAGGTGCTGAGACGCCCGCGGCTGTTTTATCCGGCCCCAGTTTTGCAAAAGAAGTGGCACAAGATTTGCCTACGGCGGTAAGTTTAGCTTCTAATAATGCCGCGTTTGCGGAGGATTTAATTGCCCGTTTGCATACGCGTAATTTTCATCCTTTTAAAAACGAAGATATGATCGGTGTGCAACTAGGGGGTGTGATTAAAAATGTATTGGCCATTGCAGCGGGCATTTCCGATGGATTAGGCTTTGGCACCAATGCGCGCTGTGCTTTGATCACCCGCGGCATCCATGAAATGGGACGTTTGTGTGTGGCAATGGGAGGCCAACACGATACGATGTTAGGATTAGCAGGCTTAGGCGATTTAGTGTTGACATGTTCGGATAACCAATCGCGTAATCGTCGATTTGGATTAGCATTGGGGCAAGGACAATCCGCCCCCGTCGTGTTAACGTCCATTGGCCAATCCGTGGAAGGCTATTACAATGCACGACAAATCTACGAATTAGCGCATGACCATCACATTGATATGCCCATTGCCAAACAAGTCTATCGCGTCCTCTACGAGGGACATTCTGTTCAACACGCCGTGGATGAATTATTAGATCGACCGCCGGGGGAAGAGTGAACGATCCGTTTGCCGGAGAGCCTCGTATAAAATAATACTCACGGCATTGCATAAATTAATACTACGGCTCGAGGTTTTCATCGGTATTTTAATTTGTGTATTGGGAAATTGATCCCGAATTTCCGCGGGTAACCCTCGAGATTCAGGCCCAAACAGCAATACGTCGTTGGGTTGAAACGAAACCTCCGTATAAAGCTGATGGGCTTTCGTCGTACACGTAAAAATTCTCCCATCTTTTCGTTGCAAAAATGTTTCAAACGTAGGGTATTGCTTTACCTCGGCGTATTCTTGGTAATCGAGGCCCGCCCGTTTCAGTTGCTTATCGTCTAAGGTAAACCCCAACGGATGAATTAAATGCAAGGCAGTGCCGGTATTGGCACACAAGCGAATAATATTGCCCGTGTTAGGAGGAATTTCGGGTTGATAGAGAGCAATGTGGAGCATAGTCATGCAGAAAAAAATGAACCTGGATTTCACACAGTGAAATCCAGGCCACTATTAGTTAGCTAAGGAACGATTCGGCATGTTAGCCCGATTCATATCGGCCGATTGGACAGCGCTTGGCATCGGTTTCACGTGCTGATCATAAACGTTCGGCGGCAGATATTTGTACTGATACTGACGATACGTTAAGTGCGTATCATCCAACTGAATATCGCGATTTTGCATATACGCATCTCGAACAAAAACGTACGGATCAAATGCCCCTTGAACCATTTTATCACTGGGTAATAATTCCGCCCGTTTCGTAATTAAACGGCCACCGTAGAACGCATACGGAATCCAATGCGGTTTAATATAACTCACCGGATTTAAGAAGGCTGTATCGATAAACATACCCAATGTGTCTCTAAAGGTATTAGGCCCTAAGAAAGGCACATCTAAATATTCATAGCGCTTGGGCTGTTCGCTCCAATACGCCAACGTCAAACCAAAATCATTTTTGTGTTTAGGTAGGCCTAATTTTTCAGCCACATCAAAAATACCTAACACACCGATAGTGGAGTTTAAAATAAAGCGTGCTGTATCGCCGAGGGCGAAAATAAAACGAAACTGGAGAAGGTCATTTGCCACGGTGGGAAGTTCATACACGTTATCATACGCATGAGTGATGGCTTCTTGAAAACGATTCGGCATCACTTTGCTATAGGTATAAGCGATCGGTTTATAAACCAACGTATCCACCCCTTCGTTAAAGCGGTACGACTTACGGTTAAAGCTTTCGTAATGATCGCGAGGGTTGATGGAATTTTTATTGGCACAGGCACTGACTAAAATAGCAGTAAGTAGTAAACATCCTTTTCGTAATACTGATTTCATAGAGCAACGACCTCCTTTTCTTCCTTTCAAGTGTACATGACTTTCTTTGATTCTGCTACTCTGGTAACCTTCTCTTCTATGAATACACCCTATCGATTAATTATTGCCTGTCTGGATCGACGGGGCATTGTGGCAGCGGTCAGCGGTTTTTTAAGTCAACAATCCATTGGGATTGTAGAGGCTGATCATCATACAGACCAAGTGGATCAGTGGTTTTTTATGCGCTACGAATTGCGCGTTCCGGACTCTTTTTCCCTCCACGCGTTTAGCCACGCATTCAGCGCCATCGCTCATGATTTTGGGATGAAGTGGCGGATAGAGAATGCCAATCGGCCTAAATCGGTGGTGCTCATGGCTAGCCGTGAATCCCATTGTTTGGTAGATTTGCTACACCGTTGGCACACCCAAGAATTGCCCTGTGAGATTAAAGCGGTTATTTCCAATCATCCCGATTTGGAAAATATCGCTACGTGGTATCAAGTACCTTATCACTGCGTGCCTATTCGTAGCGCCTATCGTCAAGACGATTTTCGACGGATGGAAGAATGGTGGAACCACTATAATGCGGAAGTGATTGTGTTAGCTCGTTTTATGCAAATTGTTCCCGATGAGATCTGTCGAACGTATATGGGTAAAATGATTAATATTCATCACAGTTTTTTACCCTCTTTTATCGGTGCAAAACCGTATCATCAAGCGTATGAACGAGGAGTGAAATTGATGGGCGCCACTTGCCATTATGTCACGCCGGAGTTGGATAAAGGGCCTATTATTGAGCAAGATGTGATGCGAGTCAGTCATCGTCAAACGATTCAGGATATGACTCGTTTAGGACGCGATGTTGAAAAAGCCGTATTAGCTCGGGGATTAAGTTATCATTTAAATGATCGCGTATTGATACATGGCAATAAAACAGTCATTTTGTAAGGCTTATGAGGTAGATAAGCAGCTTTCAATAACAGCGAGAGTTTCCTGCACATTTTTCTCAATCGAAAACCCCCGTGCGCGGGTTTGATTAGCTTTTTTAGTCGCTGTTAAATAAATATCATCTCGTAATAAGCGATCGATCACTGCTACAATTGCCTTATCATCTGTGTTTTTCATCACGAACTCTGATTGTAAAATTTCGGAAGCTCCGTTTTGTTGCGTCGTAATAACGGCATTATTAAGTGCCATTGCCTCCAATATTACATTGGCAAACGGATCATAGCGTGAGGGCAATAAAAAAATATCACTCATTGCATAATAGTCATTGATATTTTTTTGTTTACCCAAAAATTGAATCTTTTGATGAATCCCTAATTGTTCTGCCAAACGGTGATATTGACGCGAAAATTTATCATCCCCTACCACAATAGCTCTATAA
>DATDVD010000035.1:0-7371 GCA_035290065.1 Coxiellaceae bacterium
TAAAAATGTCCATTCTAGAATTTCCTGAGACAATTTTGATAGAGGCTGAGGGATTATAGGAGCGTGAGCGAATAATAATGATGGCATAGGCCTCTCCACTTTGTTGTTTTCCAGGTTAGCACTTTTAACCTAGCACAACAGTATTAAGGAAATATTAAGCGAGCATTGGTGCCGAAGAAAGGACTCGAACCTTCACAGGGTTGCCCCCACAAGCATCTGAAACTTGCGTGTCTACCTATTCCACCACTTCGGCTTATTCAAAAATTTTATTTAACGCGTTGGTAGGGGCGGACCGTGGTCCGCCCGTGCCTTATTTTAAACCTTGCGCCACCTTGTTTTTCCCGGGTCGATCACGATCGCCCCCTACAGGCCCTGCTGCCTTCCTTGACCTAACCTACGAGTCACCCAATCTACAGGGGTTACTTTAAGGGCGAGGGATGGCTTTGCCTCGCTGGGTTTTTTATTTCACAAAAGGGGTCATTAAACACAATCGTCTGGTGACGCTCTGGACCCGTGGAGAGCAACCAAATGGGAACGCCGACCAACGTTTCTAGGCGTTTTATATAGGCTTTAGCTTTGGCGGGCAACTGATTAAAATCCGTAAGGCCAAAGGTGTTTTCTTTCCAGCCGGGCATTTCTTCGTACACCGGGATACACTTTTCTAATGTGGTAATGTCATAGGGCATTGTGTCAACACGCCGCCCTTCGCATTCATAATGCGTGCAAATTTTAATCGTATCAAACGTATCTAAGATATCCAATTTGGTTAAGGCTAAGCCGGATAAACTGTTTCCCCAAACGGATTGGCGAAGAGGCACCACATCAAACCAACCGCAACGACGAGGGCGACCCGTGACGGAGCCAAATTCTTTACCCCGGATGGCAATTTCTTTACCAATTTCATCGGTTAATTCCGTGGGGAAAGGCCCACCCCCTACTCGGGTGATATAAGCTTTTGTGACGCCCATGACGGCATCAAAATAACAAGGACCAAAACCAGTACCGGTAGCCGCGGCACCCGCCATCGTGTTGGAAGAAGTGACGTAAGGGTAAGTGCCCAAATCCACATCCAACAAAGCCCCTTGCGCACCTTCAAACAAGATATTTTTACCTGCTTGATAGGCTTCAAATAAATAACTGGATACATCCAGGACCATGGGGCGTATCCAATCGGCATAGCTTAATAAACCGTCTAATACCTCTTTTTCATCAATGGGGGGTTGCTGATAAAACTGTTCTAATTGGGCATTATGGTAACGGGCTAAAGCGCTTAATCGTTCTTTTAACACATCAGGTTGAAATAAATCAGCCACTTTTAAGCCACGCCGAGCGATTTTATCTTCATAGGCAGGCCCAATGCCTCGACCCGTCGTGCCAATAGCTTTTTTGCCTCGTTCAACTTCGCGGGCTTTATCTAAAGCAACATGGTAAGGCAATAATAATGAACAAGCGGGGCTTAGGCGTAATCGTTCACGCACAGGCACGCCCTGTTGTTCTAAGGCGTTAATTTCTTCAGAAAAGGCTTCCAGCGACAACACCACACCATTGCCAATTAAACTGGTAACGTTTTCTCGGAGAATACCGGAGGGAATTAAGCGTAAAACCGTTTTATGGCCGTCAATAATCAGGGTATGGCCCGCGTTATGGCCACCCTGAAAGCGCGTGACAACGGAGGCTCGGTCCGTTAACCAATCCACCACTTTTCCTTTTCCTTCATCGCCCCATTGCGTCCCTATGACGATTACTGCTTTTCCCATGAATCACCCTTTTGTTAGAAGAAGTGTATTCTAATGACTCGCTCGGGAGGCAGCAAGCAGTTTCAGGGTGACAGCCTTGCGATCTTAAAGGCTGCGTGCTATCGGAGGGTCATGCCTCTCGTATAAAATAATTACGAAAGGCCTCGGAAGAGTACGCTATAATAAGATTATGCCTAAAAAAATTCGGCAACGGTGGGTGTTGCTACGACAATCGTTTCAAATTTTGCGAGCGCATAAGCGTTTAGCGTTGTTGGTAGCAATTAATAAAATACTTCGTTTGGTGGTTTTATCGTTAGTGGCAGCACCTCTTTATTTGGCTATTGTAAGCACGAATTCAAATGACTTTTCTTTTATCGCAGAAAAAATGGGCATTAATATTCATAATCCTTGGCTTTATATTGTGGTGTTAACGCTTTATCTGATTGCACACTTAATTACTTTATTTTGTTATGCAGCATTACTCGATGCGACGATTCGTTATTTTCGTACAGGGCACTTATCTCTTATGACAGGTATTCGTTCAGCTACTCATATTTTTTGGAAATTATATGTGTGGGCATTGCTCAATAGTACGCTGGGGTTTTTGATTCGTCTGTTAGATTTTTATTTTAAACGGTTTGAATGGTGTATTGATTTATTGGTGGGAGGGTCGTGGACGGTTAGCACTTATTTCGTGTTGCCGGTATTAGTGGTGGAGAAACCTTCGCCGTGGGGAGCGATAAAACGTTCTATACAATTGTTGAGGCATACATGGGGGCAATCTCTGCTATTAAATTTTACATCGAGTTCGATCTTTTTTTTCTTATTGATTATTGCCTGCGCCCCACTTTTAATTGGGTTAAAAATGGGGGGGTTATTGCCGGGGGCGACGGGGGCTGTTATTACGGTGCCTTTGGTGATGCTTGTTAATTTATTTAATTCAACGATGGGATTAATTTTAAATGCGGCTTTGTATGTGTACGCAGCGGATGGCAAAGTGCCGAATATGTATGAAGAAGCGGCTATAAAAGAAGCGTTCATGGCTTCAAAATAACGTAGGGGCCAGCGTGCTCTGCCCGGGCGGAATCTAAATCTTGTGCGGCGTTCTTGGGCAGACCACGGTCTGCCCCTACGGTTTATATTATTATATTATCAAGCGGGGTTTTTATGTATTTTTTTGCTTTTGAAATTAAATTTTGACTGTCTGTTTCTAATGAAAAAGCGTTGGGCCATTTATTGAGCCAGGTGACTTGACGTTTGGCAAATTGGCGTGTGGCGCTTAGAATTTTTTGTTCTAGGGTGGAGAAATCGTATTCACCTTCTAAATAGCCCCAAATTTGACGATAACCCACACTGCGCATCGAGGGTAAATTAGCGCTTAAGTCGCCACGTTCATAGAGGATTTTTACTTCATCCACAAACCCTGCTTGCATCATTTGGTGAAATCGGGAAAGAATTTTTTCGTGTAAAATAGCGCGTGTTTTTGGTTGCAAAACCAGATTAAAAAAAGAATATGGTAAAGCGTGGCGTGCTTGTTTTTGTTGCCATTCACTTAAAGGAATATGGCTAATGCGATAAATTTCCAGTGCGCGTTGAATACGCTGTGTATCGGTTGGTTTGATTTTATCGGCAGTGAGGGGGTCAACTTGTCTTAATTCAGCATGCAATGCCTGCCACCCCTTTTCACGAGCTTCTTTTTCAATACGAATTCGTACCGCTGCATTAGCTTCTGGCATGAGCGCAATGCCTTGCTGAATCGCATAAAAATACATCATGGTGCCACCCACTAATAAAGGGTAATGGCCATTTGCGCGAATGGCTTCTATTTCTTGCATAACATCGGTGTAAAATTGGCCTACCGAATATTGCTCCGTAGGTTCAAGAATATCGATCAATCGATGCGGTGCTTGATGTAATTCTTCCGGCATAGGCTTGGCAGTGCCAATATTCATTCCTTTGTAAATCATAGCGGAATCAACGCTAATAATTTCGAAGGGAAAAGTACGCACTAATTCTATCGCCAAAGCAGTTTTACCACTGGCGGTAGGGCCTAATAAGCAAAAGACAGGGAAATTCGTCATTACCGGCCCCGATAGAACCAACGGTTAACTTCTTCCACAGGAATTTGAATCCATGTGGGTCGTCCGTGATTACAAAGGCCGCTATGTTCCGTGGTTTCCATTTGACGAAGCAAAGCATTCATTTCAGAGAGACTTAGATCGTGTCGGCCACGAATGGCCGAATGACAGGCCATCGTGCCTAATGCTTGTTGAATAATCGTCTCGAGTGTTGTTGTTTTTTCTCGATGCGTTAACCCTGCGATAATATCGCGTATCATCGAATCAATGGCATTGGATTTTAATAAAAGAGGAGTGGATCTAACGAGCAAACAACGATCACTGGATAAGCGAATATCCATTCCTAGAGATTCAAACACGACTTCATTTTCTTCAAAACACAAAGCCTCTTGAAGCGTTAATTTTATTTCAATGGGGGTTAATAACGTTTGTGTCCCTAAATTCTGCCTGTGATAGTGTTTTTTAAGTTGCTCATATAAAATACGTTCATGAGCGGCATGCGTATCCACTACAATTAAGCCTTGTTCATTTTCAGCCAGAATAAAAAGATGATGCAAACTGCCTATAGCATATCCCAAGGAAGTTTTTTGCTCCGTGTGAACAGGGGGTTCTTCCACGGTTAATACGGTTTCGGTATTATTACCCGGGCTAGACACCTCTACAGAAAAATTGATAGAGGAATACGTTTCGCGAGGTGTTGAAAATGCCATTCGATGTTGAGTCGGCGTAATGTCTGGTACCGTCATAATTTTCGGGGAAATAAAACGATGCGCGTCACTGACCGGTTTTACATGTGCCAACACCGCGTGAATTTGTTGCGATAAAAATTCATACACGCCTCTTCCATCCCGGAAACGAATCTCACTTTTAGTAGGATGGACGTTGACATCAATCAAGGCGGGATCAATCTCTAAAAATAATACAAAGGCTGGATGACGATGCCCATACGCTACATCGTGATACGCTTGTCGAATAGCATGATTTAATAATTGACTGGTTATGTGTCGCCCATTCACAAAAAAATATTGTTGATCGCGTTCGGCACGAGTATAACCGGGTTCTGCGATCCAACCTCGCACACTGAGTGAAGCGGCTTGCGCCTCGAGATGACGAGCAGCGCGCAAAAAATCTTCTCCCAATAGACTGATTAAACGTTTTTCTTGGAGTATATCCGTAGTAGCAGGCACTAAATCAAAAATCACTTTTCCACTCTGTTCTAAGTGAAATCCTATTGACGAATGACCTAGTGCGAATGTTTGAATTCTTCTAACCACATGATTAAATTCCGTCGCCGGTTTTTTCATAAATCGCCGTCGAGCTGGCGTATTAAAAAAAAGTTGTTTTACCGTAATACGCGTTCCTTCTCGAATGGCTGTAGGCAACAAAATCGGTTCCGAACCACCGTCTGTTTTTAATTGCCAGCCATGTTCCGCATCCACATGCTTAGATTGAATCGATACCTTTGAAACCGCGGCTATACTGGCCAACGCTTCACCGCGAAAACCCAGTGTTGCAATAGATTCTAAATCCTCCATCCTTTGAATTTTGCTGGTAGCATGGCGCATAATAGTTAACGGAAGATCTTCCTTGCTGATTCCTTCACCATTGTCTTGTACTATTAATGAGGAAAGACCGCCTTGCTCAACCGACACGTGAATGTGCATAGCACCGGCGTCTAAACTGTTTTCAATCAGTTCTTTTATGACAGCTGCAGGACGTTCAATAACTTCTCCGGCAGCAATTTGATTAATTGTTTGATTATCCAGTCGATGAATCGGCATGAGCGAAATACGTTCCTCGAGGCGGTTCTTGTTTAAAATACTGCACAACGCCTTGCATAATAGCACTCGCCACTAATTGCTGATAGGTCTCGGAACGTAATTTAACCTCTTCATAGGGATTCGAGAGATAGCCGGTTTCTATCAAGACAGAAGGAATATCCGGTGATTTTAAAACCACAAAAGCGGCCTGCTCCACACGCCCTTTGTGTAGGGCCGTGACATGCCCTAAATGCCGCAATAATTTATTGCCCACTACCAAACTCGATCGAGTGGTAGCCGTTTGTGAAAGACTGATTAAGACCGAGCGTAGCATCCGATCTTTATCGTCTAACTCTACACCTCCCATTAATTCCGATTGGTTTTCACGTTCCGCTAACCAACGAGCCGCTTCACTGGTCGCCCCGCGTTCTGATAATGCATACACCGAAACACCTCGCGCATGCGCATACCGATAGGCATCGGCATGAACAGAAATAAACATATCCGCTTTATGACGCCGCGCAATTTCCATGCGTTGACGCAAGGGCACATAATAATTACCCCCTCGCGTTAAAATGGCTTTAAACCCAGGTTGTGCATTAATTAATTCTTTTAATCGAGTGCCTATAGCCAACACTACATTTTTTTCCAATATACCACTGGGGCCTGTCGCACCAGGATCTTTTCCCCCATGGCCCGGATCAATCACTATGATAATAGGACGACGAATTTCCGCAGATTCCGCCGGTGAAGAAACTTTCTCTAATACCGGCGTTGAGGCTGTCGCATATTTTACTGCTCCATGTGGAATAGTAATCACTAATTGATAAGGTTCGTGTGCTCGGTGAATGACCGCATTCAATTGCGGATGAGCTGGATATTTTAAATCAAACACAAGTCGTAGCGTATGAGGAAGATTTCCCGTGCCTGTTCGTAAACGAAGAATGGGGGTTTGTGCCCAGGCAAGATTTGAAAGATTAAAATGTGCTTTCGTATCGGCCACATCCAGTACAAATCGATCTGGATGGCTTAAACCAAACCCATGATATCGAAACGGTTGATCCGCTTCTAAGATAATACGGGTGCGATTATTTTCTGCATCAATATGCATGACACGAAGTTGTGCCGGCAGTGCCATCACCGGCACCATTATGAAACACATTAAATACATCCACAGTCTGTTACGTTTCATTGGAATAAACTTCTACAGTGACTTCGCGTTTATTGCCCAGTATAGCTATTTTGTATAGAAAATTAGGTTTCGGCAGGTAGCCTCTCCCCTGCTCAGGCCATTCAATCAATAATTTTGCTTTTTTATCGAGGTAATCACTTAAACCAATATTTTCAATTTCTAATGGTGAATTTAAGCGATAAAGGTCTACATGGCACAAAATGCCTCCCTCTATTTCATACGGCTCAAGCAATGTATAAGTAGGGCTTTTAACAGGCCCCCCGTAGCCTAAGGCTCTTAATAGCCCGCGCACTAACGTGGTTTTTCCAGCTCCTAATGGGCCCGATAAATAAACAATATCGCCCGGTTTAAGTTGCCGTGCTAACTCGGCTCCCAAGGCTTCCATGGCTTTTTCAGAATTAATGTGCATTAATCCCTCGCAATTGGATTCACTAGCCGACGTAAATGATCCATTAAATCGGTAGCCAATAATCCGCGTTCCCCTCCTTCTTGGGCAGCACGATCGGCTGCTAAGGCATGGACAAATACGCCCACTTCCGCTGCCGCAAACACATCCAATCCTTGAGCCAACAAGCCCCCAATGACACCACTTAATACATCTCCCA
>DATDVD010000036.1:0-6796 GCA_035290065.1 Coxiellaceae bacterium
CCTAACTTTATACCTGAAATTTCGCCTATCAGTAACTTTACCAAAGAACAGTATCTTGAAACCGTTCATAAAATAAAAAATTATATTTTACAGGGGGATATTTTTCAGGCTAATTTATCGCAACGATTTTCTATCCATCAAAGGGTAAAAGATCCTATTGCCTTGTATAGTATTTTAAGACAAGTAAATCCAGCACCTTTTTCAGCATTTTTAGGATATAAAGACTATGCCATTGCATCGAGTTCACCCGAACGATTTCTTTCTTTACGGAATCAACAGGTAGAAACGCGACCTATTAAAGGCACAGCCCCTCGCAGTTCTGATTCTCTCGAGGATCAACGCTTGGCCACAGCTCTGCAACAAAGTCCTAAAGATCGCGCTGAAAACAGCATGATCGTTGATTTAATGCGTAATGATTTATCCCGTGTCTGTGAAGCAGGAACGCTCTGTGTGCCTCAATGGTGTGGGTTAGAAAGCTTTGAAACGGTGCATCACTTAGTCTCCGTGGTGCAAGGGCATTTGAAAGCAGAATGGGGGCCTATTGATCTTATTCAATCCACATTTCCCGGAGGCTCTATAACAGGGGCTCCTAAAGTTCGCGCCATGCAAATTATTGATGAATTGGAACCTACGTGCCGCGGCCCTTATTGCGGCAGCATCGGGTATATCGGCTTTGATGAATCCTTAGATCTTTCTATTGCCATCCGGACGCTACTGATAGAGCCTAACCGTGTTACCTATCAGACAGGCGGCGCCATAATATTGGATTCTGTGGCTGAAAACGAATATGATGAAACCCTGTCAAAAGCCCAGGCTCTGCAAAAAGCGATTAACCTATACTTTAGCCAAGAACAAATGCACTGTCATGATACTGCTAATCGATAATTACGATTCTTTTGTATATAACTTAGCCCGTTACGTAGTAGAGCTGGGTTATGAAGCAGAGGTGCATCGCAACGATGCTATTTCCATTGAAGAAATAGCCCAAAAACCTATTTCCCATCTAATTATCTCACCAGGCCCTTGTACGCCGCTTGAGGCAGGAATTTCTTTAGAAGCCATTCGAACCTTTGAAAATAAAATCCCTATTTTAGGCATTTGCTTAGGACACCAAGCCATTGCACAAGCCTATGGTGCGCAGGTCATTCCTGCTAAACGCCCCCTGCATGGTATGAATGCTTCTATCCGTCATACGGGCACACACTTGTTTAATCAAATCAAAAATCCTTTAATTGCTGGTCGTTATCATTCGTTAATTGTCGACAATATTCCGCCGGATGTATTGGAAGTCACAGCCTGGAGCGAAGAAAATGAAATTATGGCCATTCACCATAAAAAATACCCTATTTTTGGCTTACAATTTCATCCAGAATCGATACTGACAGAGCAGGGTCATGCTCTTTTAAATAATTTTTTAACCCTTATAAATAGTAAAGAATCTTTATTGGTATGAAAACGATAGGCCTCAACTCCTCTCAAATGCCTCCCTATCCCAATTGGGCACTTGTAGAAGAGACAGCCTCTTATTTAAAAAAATTACCCCCTCTCTTACCCTTCGAATCCATCCACTCTCTTACCCAGCAATTAAAAACACTGCAACAAAAAAAAGGTTTTTTATTGCACGTAGGTGATTGCGCTGAAAATATGCATGACTCGCATGAAACGGCCATACAAAAAAATACCAACATTTTACCTCAAATCTGATACACTTATTAAATGCGAATAGTAAACGGATGGCTTATTCGATTTCTATTGGGAAGCTTTTTAGGGACAATGATGTCCTCTCTGGAAGCAGCGCCTGCTTATCAACCGAATTTCACACCCACAGTTCGTGTGGTTGGTCCCACTGAAACCGTATTTAACTATCCAACGGATCGTTGTGGCCCTCAGGATCATCCAGACAATCCTCCTCGCGCCTTTTATGACGCTAATCATCAAATCAATCTGGTATTTGGGAATTCGATGGTGTATTACCCTACCCTCACCGAAGCCTCAATGGGTCAACCCATTCAACATTTGTGCAATTATCCTAATCACTTTAGCCATTATGCAAATGCTGATGCAAAGCCTTCTCAATTTGAAAATCGCATGTGGCTAATCAATACGTGGACAGACGATGGTCAAACTATTTATGCGATGATTCATAATGAATTTCATGGAGAAGCCACATCCAGTTTTTGCTCTTCAGGTAAAAAGAATTTATGCCAATACTGGAATGTGATGGCCGGTATTTCAACCGATGGAGGGAAAACGTACCAACTTCTGCGCGATAACCAAGGCATTCCACAACCCGTTTTTGTCACGCCTAAACAATATGTGCCTAATAGTGGTATGCAAGGCTACACGGCTCAAACTAATATTATCAAAGCGGGGGATTATTATTACACGTTGGTAAATTCCGCTAATATTCACGGCAAACAACGTTTTCTTTGCTTATTTCGAACGGCTACTATTTCGGATCCCACCAGTTGGCGCGGTTGGGATGGACAAGATTTTACAGTGTCAGTGGTTAACCCCTACGAGCAACCTATCAATAATAGTAAACCTTATACCTGTGCAAAAATAGCCCCAGGCATGTATCGCTTTTCACTGACGTATAATACCGTTTTCCATGCGTACATGGCGTTGGGTATTGCTCCTCATTGGCGGTTATCGAATGGTCAAACGTCGCAAGCCATCGTATTTGCCTTAAGCGAAGATCTTATTCATTGGTCGCGCCCTTACTTGATTAAGGCCATTCAATGGATGGATTCGTGGAAAGCCTCAACCGTTGCCAATCCTGTGACGGGGGTGGCTTACCCTACGTTGCTGGATCCTACGAGCCCTGGCATGAATTTTGAAATTACAGGCCAAAATCCTTATCTCTATTACACACATTTCGCACCTAAATCTCGCCAATTTGGCGGCGCCCATCGGGATCTTGTGCGTGAGCCATTATTAGTGCAAAAGAAATAAGCGTGTAACCCCAACTTACTGAATACACATCGGCAATATCAACATGGTTCCACCGGAAACTTGCAAGCGACGCTGCAAGACCATGGGTAGCTCATTATACAAAACGCGCGACGTAAACCACGTAGTATTTTTTAAAATATAATGCGATGCAAAAAACATACAATTAGGAAATTTCTGCCTTACCTCTGAAGCCAATCTTTCAAGCCGATCCACGGGATCCGTTCCAAAATCCATAAAAGAAACCGCCGCAAATCCTTTGCTATGCGAAAATCGCACAAAATAATCTAATTTACCTTCAATCTGAGTTTTTAATCTTTTCAATTTCTCTTCCGTACGAAACCGATCCACGTCTACCACACCAACAGAAATAAATACAAAATTCTTAAAACGATCCGGAAAGTACTGCAAAACTTTTAGCATAGTATGCATGGCAGCCCCTACCCGATCCACTAAAATAACTGCTGTAGGAGCATCGTGTAACAATGCAGGATAATTCTCTACTGTTTCATCAATCTTGAGGGTTAACAATTCGTCCGCTTCTTTAATTTTTTCATTAAATTTAGCGTAATTCTTTTTAATATTGAGGCACAATAAGATTAAACTTGCCGTTAAAAGGATGGCCATATAACCACCCTCTGTAAATCGAATCACAACGGTAGCAATTAAAATGGAAAAACAAACAACAAAGCCAATGAGCGATAACAATAATCGTCTAATCGAAAAATGCTCGCTCTTCCATCCTCCTTTAAACCAATAAACACACAATCCTAAAATTGAAATGGAAAATGCTAAAAATACATTAATCGTATATAAAATCACGAGGGTAGAAACATGCCCATTGGTACCCAACAAAATCAACGCTGCACTAACGCCAAACAAGATAATACCATTTTGACTGACCAATCGACTGGAAAGATGACGAAATCGCGTGGGGACCCAATTATCAATAGCCATATTGGATAATACGGCGGGTCCTCCTAAAAAACCTGTATTTGCACCCACAAATAATATGCCCGCCTCAAATAACAACGTAATCACCAACACTAAATGACCCATTGTTCCCTGGCCTAATATTTTTTCAAACACCACCGCATTAAGTGTTTTTCCATGCTCCGGCTCTACGTGCCACAAAAGATACAGAAGAATAATTCCTGATGCTACAAGGCTTAACGAAAGCGCCATGTAGAACATCGTCCATTTTCCCGTTCTAATACGAGGCTCTGCTAATACGTTTACGTTATTAGAAACCGCTTCTAATCCTGTATACGTACCACCCCCCATTGAATAAGCCCGAAAAAGAAACGCCAATAATCCCAACCACCCCACACTGGCTGCTGCCTCGTGTGTGTGTATAACCGTAGTACGAATGACGGTTGAAAATTCTGACTCATGAGAAATAATGCCATACACAATTAAAAACAAATGGAGGAGAAAAAAGCCTAAAAATATCGGCAATAATACTTTAATAGGCTCTTTCATGCCACGCAGGTTAAGCACCGTAAGCGCCCCTAAAATAGTCACCGAAAATTCTAATTTAAAATTTAAAAACCATAGCGGTAAAAAACTAAAGACAGCATCAACCGCACTCGCCAGAGAAATAGCAATCGTTAAGATATAATCCACGAGCAATGCTACACCCGCGATCAATCCCAAATAAGAACCTAATAATTCCGTGGCAACTTTATAACCCCCTCCTCCATTCGGAAATAATTCGATCACTTGGTTATAGGCCATCGCAATAATAAAAACCGTTAAAGTAATTCCGGCAGCTAAATAAAGCGCGAGATAATGGCCGCCTGCCAGCGCTAAATATGCCTGCTCCGGCCCATAACAGGAAGACGAAAGACCGTCGGCACCCAATCCAATCCATGCTAAAAACGCCACTAAGGCAATATGGCTTCGGTGTTTGCGGCTGAAAGGGTCCAATGGCTTTCCTAATAGCCATCGTTTAACACGTGTGCTCACTCCACTTTTCCCCTCTTACATCGAGACTTTTAAAAAAATTAACTCCATTAGGCCAGAGACTATCGCTGCAGCGGGTAATGTTAAAATCCAAGCCCATACAATTTGACTGGCCACGCCCCAACGAACCGCGGAAAATCGATAAAAAGAACCCACGCCTACGATAGATCCCGCGACAATATGCGTGGTCGAAACAGGAATACCTAATATGGTAGCCAAAAACAATGTCATCGCGCTGCCAATTTCAGAACAACATCCACCCATTGGTCTTAATTGGGTAATTTTCATTCCCATCGTTTTCACAATACGATAGCCTCCAAATAAAGTTCCTAATGCCATGGTGGTATAACACACGACGATGATCCACAAGGGCACATGAAAAGGTCCCGTTAAGATATGCTCTGAAAAAAGCAACACGGCAATAATACCCATCGCTTTTTGCGCATCATTTCCGCCATGGCCTAAGCTTAATAAGGCCGAAGAAAGCAATTGAAACCGTCGGAACCATTTATCCATTAAATAAGGGGAAGAATAAAAAAATGCGCGCGAAATAAGAAACATTAATACCATTCCAATTAACATTCCCAATAACGGTGAAAGAAGAATAGCAATCATGGTTTTAAGTAATCCACTAAATTCTAAGGCTTTTAAACCCGATTTTACTAAAGCAGCACCTACCCATCCTCCAATTAAAGCGTGGGAAGAACTGGATGGAATACCAAAATACCACGTAATCAAGCTCCAAATAATCGCACCTCCCAAAGCGGCAAGCACAAAAGGCACATCAATAATTTCAGGGCTGACAATACCTGTTCCAATAGTATTGGCTACGTGCAATCCAAAAACAAAAATCGCAACAAAGTTAAACGCCGCAGACCACAACACTGCCTGATGAGGCTTTAATACACGGGTAGAAATGACAGTAGCAATAGCATTGGAAGAATCATGGAAGCCATTTAAAAAAGCAAAAACCAGTGCCACGGCTACGGCAAAATACGTCAACAACTCCGAAGACATTACGCGTTCTCCAATACAATCCCTTCTATGATAAACGCAACTTCTTGGCAACGATCCGTGATCGATTCCATTAATTCGTAAACTTCTTTTAATTTTAAGATCGTTTTAAAATCAGTTTCTTCTTTTAGTAAAGAAGTAATGCCGTCAATCAACAATTGATCAGCTTGGCTTTCAAAGCTTTTAATTTTATTACAGACGTTAACCACTTCTGGATGGCGAGGCAGTTTTCTCAAACAACGAATAATTTCAGCTACCAACTGGATAGATTGATACGAAATCTCTGCTAATACAATCATCTGGGGTGGAACTTTTTGAATGTCATACGACGGAAAACGCCGAGCCGTTAAATTAACAGTATTTGCTACGTCATATAATTTATCATTCAGACGATGAATGTCGTAACGATCAAAAGGAGTAATAAATGTTTTATGCAAGAGAGTAAATAAACGTTGAGCATGGGTGCTCACCATTCTTTTGTACTGAGCCACTTGATCGGCAAATTTAGGGGAAAACGGAAGCGCTTGAATCTCCTGATAAAGCGCCTCAGCCGCCTTCGTCGCGCAATCGACAATGGCTTCAAATAAATCAAAAAACTCTTCCTGGCGTGGCAAAAATGACTTTAACAATGACCCCTCCTGTTATTCCTTTCGCACCTACGGGCTACAAGGCAAGCGGGGATTATATACTGATTTAGCGTCATTTAAAAAGCCTGATTACGGGCTCTGCCTCGTCGGCGTTTTCTAAACTGAAACTGAGTGCCAAAATGGCTCTTCTTGTTTCCGCCTTTTCGTTTGGCAGGGGAGGCCGGCTGGATACGGGGATCCGGTTCAAATCCTTCTATCACTCGCTGCTCAATCGATCG
>DATDVD010000037.1:0-14921 GCA_035290065.1 Coxiellaceae bacterium
ATTTAGTGAAAGGAGTTCAACGATTTTTAGGTAAAGATTTAGGCGATTTTATTATTCGTCGCGCGGATGGTACACCCCCTTTTATGTATTGCAATGCGATTGATGATGCTTTGATGAGTGTTACGCATGCGTTGCGCGGGGATGATCACGTGACCAATACGCCGCGTCAATTATTAATTTATAAAGCCCTGGGATTAAAAGCGCCGCAGTATGGCCATATGGGATTAATTGTGGGGGCCGATCATACGCCGTTATCCAAACGCAATGGCAGCCGTTCCATTCAAGTTTTGCGCGAAGAAGGGTTTTTACCGATTGCGATCGTGAATTATTTAGCACGTTTAGGGCATTCCTATGATAATAATCACTTAATGACCCTGAATGAATTGGTCAGCGAATTTCGTTTGGATCATTTAAGTTCTTCTCCTTCCACCTTTGATCATCAACAACTGTTGCATTGGCAAAAAGAAGCGGTAATGCGATTGGAAGAAAAAGCCTTTTGGGTGTGGGCCGGTAGCATTGATGAAATTCCCGTAGAAAAACGCTCGGCATTTTTTAAAGCGATTCAGCCCAACGTTGTTTTTCCTGACGAGGTTAAACACTGGGCTGATATTTTATTTAAAGAAAATTGGACGTTTTCGGATACTTCACGAACGATATTGCATGAAACGCATCAGGCGTATTTTGAAGAAGCCCTTTCTTTGTTATCCGGTGAGTCAATCGCTTATCCCGCTATTTTAGATCATCTGAAAAATAAATTAGGGTTAAAAGGAAAAGCGCTTTTTCAACCGCTCCGGGTGGCTTTAACCAATGAATTGCACGGACCTGAGTTAGCACCCCTCGTGGAATTATTAGGCAATGATGTGGTCAAAGAACGCTTGGAGAAAGCGCGCACATGTTAACGTTTTATAATAGCCTCACTCAACAAAAAGAAGTATTTCATCCCAAGCCCTCCGGTGTTATAGATTTATATGTGTGTGGTATGACGGTGTATGATTATTGCCACATTGGCCATGGCCGCATTTTTGTGGTCTATGATGCGTTGGCCCGTTATTTTCGAGCGAAAAAATTTCGCGTGAATTATGTGCGCAATATCACGGATATTGACGATAAAATTATTAAACGAGCAAATGAAAATAAAGAAAGTTATTCTATTTTAACGGAACGTTTTATTCATGCCATGCATGAGGATGAAAAACGTTTGGGTTGCGAATCGCCTACTCAAGAACCGAAAGCGACAGAATTTATTGAACCAATGATTGAGATGATTCAAGCGTTACTCCAAAAAGGATTTGCTTATATTGGAAAAACCGGTGATATCTATTACGATGTGCGAAAATTTCGAGCCTACGGAAAATTATCGCATCGAGATATTGATGAATTGCGAAGCGGAGCGCGGGTGGAGGTCAATCTCGACAAACACGATCCATTGGATTTTGTGTTGTGGAAATTATCGGAAGCGAATGAACCTTCTTGGTCTTCACCGTGGGGACAAGGTCGGCCCGGATGGCATATCGAATGTTCGGCGATGTCGTCCACGTTATTAAAACCACCGTTTGATTTTCATGGAGGAGGCGTGGATTTAAAATTCCCTCATCATGAAAATGAAATTGCTCAAACAGAAGCGGTATGTGAATGTGAAGTAACGCGCGGTTGGATGCATGTGGGCCATGTGCAAGTGAATGCGGAAAAAATGTCGAAATCGCTGGGTAATTTTTTAACCATTCGTGAGGCATGTGACGCTCATCATCCAGAAGCAGTGCGTTATTTTATGTTATCAGCGCATTATCGAAGTCCGCTCACGTATTCCGAGGAAAATTTACGATTAGCTGAGCAAGCATTGGCGCGTTTATACACCGCCATTCGCGGTTTAGTGTTGCAGGAAGAAAGCAGTGATACTTATTATGACCTAGCTTTTGATAAAGCTCTTTCGGATGACTTTAATACTCCTGAAGCTTTAGCAGTATTATTTCAACTGGCTAAAGCTATTAATGTGGTAAAAGAACAAAACGAGCCTAAAAAAGCCGCTTCATTAGCCGTAAAACTTATTCGTTTAGGTCAAATGTTGGGTTTGTTGGTGAGCAGCCCAGAAGAATTTTTACAAGGTGATCAAAAGAATGTTCAGGCGATTGAAGCACTGATACAGGCTCGTGAACAGGCACGCCAAACTAAAGATTGGAAAAAAGCGGATGAGATTCGGGCGGCATTAACGCAGTGGGGTGTAGTGGTAGAGGATGGGCCGAAAGGATCTACTTGGAGAATGTTGTGAAATGCCGCCATCAAAGGGGTTTTGGCATGATAGAAGTGATGGTCGCCGCGCTAGTCATCACCGTGATAGCTATTGGTGTGGTACAGTTTGAAGCGCATCGTCTCAACGATACGTTGCAGTCGTATTATAAAACCATTGCATTGGTGCAAGTGCGAGGCATGATGGACCGATTGCGTGTTAATCATGATGCCCGTTTTCGATTAAAAGAATTAAACGAATGGAATAAAGATAATCAGATTCGTTTGCCCGAAGGACATGGACAATATGAATGCACTCAACACGCACATGTTTGTACGGTAAAAATTGAATGGAAAGTAAAAACACACCAAGTACTAGCGATTACTGCTGTCATCGCTTAAAAAAATCCAAAGGCTTTAGTCTGTTGGAATTGTTGATGGCCAGCGCCATTGGGCTGTTGGTGTTATCGGGCTTGTTGCATTGTGTTCAAAATATTCAGCGAACCGAAATTATTCGCGAGGTGATTCAAAGTATTCAAGTGCGCGGCGAGCATACCACTGAGTTGTTAACGCAACGCATTCGTTTAGCCGGTTTTGCAGGCTGTGGTTTAAGTGGATTGGCCGTCGATCAAACCAATGCCATTCGTGTCTATGCTTATTCTCAAATACCGGAAGGATTTCGGCAATCATTAGCGTCCGATAGCGATGTATTGGTGCTAGGCCAATGCTTGCCCGATAATGGACACGAGGTGTTTATGCGAATGGCCTACTTTATAGCCCCGACGCAGGATACTTTGCCGAACGGACGGCCTATTTATGCGTTGTATGCCAAACGATTGCCCCAGGGTCGTTCCGAAGAATTGGTGCGTGGAATTACCCATTTGCATTTTCAATTAGGGATGGAAGATGCGCGAGGTAACAATATTGCGCGTTATTTATCCCCGTCGGCTGTCACGCAATGGGTGGCTGTAAAAAGTGTGTCCGTGCAATTTCAGGTGGAAAGTTTACAACCGGTATTGTCAAAGACGCTCTTTTCGTGGTGGGATAGTATGAATGAATCAAAAATTCCCGCGAAAAATTGGGGTACGTACATTATGTTGCGCGAACGTTCCGGTTCGCCGTAATTCGTCCGGGTTTATTTTAGTGGCCACATTAAGTCTTTTGGTGTGGGTGGATTTAGCGCTTTTATTCAGTTTAAACAGATCGGTACAGAATGCACGTATGCAACAGGAGTGGCAGTGGTCGGCAGAATTATGGAGTGCGGCAGAATCCGGCATTAATCAGCAAATATTGAGGTGGCAAAATATGCCTATTTCGCTTCCTTTTCCTTCGTTACGGTTTCTTTTTATTGTGGATTGTACGAATATAAAAGGTTATTGCACCGTTATTTGTGAAGTCACCGGCCATCGTCGAAAAGTGCGGCTTAAAGCCTGGTATTCACAAGCATTAAAGCAAGCCGTGGCGTGGCAGGCATTGTAGGGGCAGACCGTGGTCTGCCCTGTCCTCCTTGCGAAATTTAAACCCCGTGCTACTTCTCGGGCAGACCACGGTCTGCCCCTACAATTTATATTGTGAGGAGGAAAGTTTTAAGGTGTTGTAAAAAGTTTGGACGGTAGTAATACCCGATAATAAAACAAGGGCAACGAGCGTATAACCTGCCCACGTGGAGCTAAAAACAGAAAGGCCTAGCACGGTTAACATCAACGGGTACATTTCCCCTCGATTTAAAATGCGCCAAATTTTTGTTTCAGTGGGGTCGTCTACGGCTTTGCGGTGATTGGCGTACGCTACTTCAAACGAAGGCATAATGGCTAAAAATAACGCGCCGCAAATCCAGGGGCCAGTAGACCAAAGTGGCATTTTAAGGGGAATCCAAAAGTAAGCTAATATCACAAAAAAATCGACCCATCGATCTAAACTTCCATCTACAAACGCTCCGCGATAAGTAGGTTGTTGACGTGCTCGTGCCACACCGCCGTCTACAATATCGAAAAAACCAGACAACAAAAACCACACAATGCCGGCGAACACATGGTTATAAGCAATGCTTAATAATCCTAAAAAACCACAGGGCAAAGTCATCCACGTATAAAAATTAGCCGAAAAAGGCAGACGCGAAAAGTATTCACCTAATTTGTTCGAAATAACGGACCATGTTTTCCATTTTTCTTTGAGCATAGAATGATTGTGCAATGGAGGGTTGAAGGAAGTCAAGCAAAGGACGGGAAGAAATAGGTAACCCCTGGTACCGAAACTCTCCGAGGTTACATAATTCAGATTTACGATAATTTGGATTTAAGTAAGTCATTCACTTGCTGCGGATTAGCGCGGCCTTGAGTGGCTTTCATGATTTGACCGACGAAGAAAGCGAATAATTTATCTTTACCAGAGCGATATTGAGCGAGTTGTTCGGGATTATTGGCAATCACTTCATCAATGATTTTTTCCAATGCACCCGAATCACTGATTTGTTTTAAACCTTCTTGCTCAATAATAGCATCCGCACTTCCTACTCCCGCCCACATCTTTTCAAACACCTGCTTTGCCATACTGTTAGAAATGGTATTATCCACAATACGTACAATTAATTGTGTCAACGCTTCTGGCGAAACGGGTGATGCCATAATATCGCGATTTTCTTTGTTTAAGAGAGCACTTAAATCTCCTGCGATCCAATTGGCAATTAATTTAGGCGGAATTTTTTCGTCTACTTTAAGCGCTGCTTCAAAATAATTTGCAATATCTAAACTTGACGTTAAATAATTAGCATCATAATCACTCAATCCAAATGCCTCTTTAAAGCGTTTGGATTTTTCTTGAGGAAGTTCTGGCAAGGTTTGACGAACGGACTCAATCCAGTCAGAAGAAATCTCTAAAGGCAATAAATCGGGATCAGGAAAATAGCGATAATCGTGTGCATTTTCTTTCGAACGCATCGCTTTGGTTTCATCTCGATCCGGATTATAGAGACGCGTTTCTTGTATAATTTCCCCACCATTTTCCAGTACTTCAATTTGTCTCGTCACCTCGAATAAAATCGCGCGCTCCACAAATCGAAAGGAATTTACATTTTTAGTTTCCGTTCGTGTACCAAAATGGCCTTGACCTTCGGGACGAACCGATACGTTGACGTCACATCGGAAAGAGCCTTCCTGCATATTCGCATCACTAATGCCCAAGTAACGTACCAATGTGTGCAGCGTTTTTAAGTAAACCACCGCTTCAGCAGGGGATCGTATATCCGGTTCGGAAACGATTTCTAATAATGGCGTACCCGCACGATTTAAATCAATACCTGTTAATCCACCTAAATCCTCGTGCAACGATTTACCCGCATCCTCTTCCAAATGGGCACGCGTAATACCAATTCTCTTCTCGCCCTTGTCTGTGGGAATCATTAAAAAACCGTGTTGAACGACGGGCAAATCGTTTTGACTGATTTGATAACCCTTGGGTAAGTCCGGATAAAAATAATTTTTTCGCGCAAAAATTGAGCGAGTAGCAATCGTGGCGCCTACTGCTAGACCCAATTTAATCGCATATTCTACCGCTTTTTTATTTAATACTGGCAAAACGCCCGGAAATCCTAAATCAATGGCACAGGCTTGTGTGTTAGGATCAGCACCAAATTGTGTGGAAGCACCGGAAAAAATTTTAGAGTGTGTGGCTAATTGCACATGTACTTCTAAGCCAATGATGGTTTCCCATTTCATCGATAGGCCTCCGGAATTTTGTGATGCCAATCGGTTTCGGTTTGGTAGCGATGGGCTACGTTTAATAAATGCGCTTCCGTGAAATAATTTCCAATCAATTGAACACCAATGGGCAATTGTTCTTTAAAACCCACGGGCATGGAGAGAGCCGGCAAACCAGCGAGATTAACGGGAATGGTGAAAATATCGGCTAAATACATGCTGACAGGATCGGAGACCGCACCGATTTTAAAAGCCACTTGGGGCGTAGTGGGTGCCATAATCACATCCACTTCATTAAAAGCCTGCATAAAATCATTTTTAATCAGTCGACGCACTTTTTGTGCTTTCAAATAATACGCGTCATAATAACCGGCTGATAATACATAAGTGCCGATCAAAATTCGTCGCTTCACTTCTTTTCCAAAACCTTCGCCTCGAGATCGTACGTATAAATCTTCTAAATCGAGAGGATTTTGAGCACGATGGCCGTAGCGCACACCGTCATAGCGGGCCAAGTTAGAAGACGCTTCAGCGGGTGCAATAATGTAATACGTGGCCACACCGTTTCCTGCATTAGGCAGTGAAACGTCCACAAATCGCGCGCCTAATTTTTCTAATTGATGTTGAGCCGTTTTAATTGCCGCTAAAATCGCAGGATCCATATCTTGGGTGAAAAATTCTTTGGGCAAACCGATTGTTAATCCCTCAATAGAATGGTTTAGCGTGGCTTCATAATGGGGAACGGGTTCTAGAATACTTGTTGAATCTTTGGGATCATGACCGGCCATAACGTTTAATAGTAATGCGCAATCTTCCGCCGAGGCTGCCATCGGCCCCCCTTGATCCAAACTGGATGCAAAGGCAATCATGCCGTAACGCGACACTCGCCCGTAAGTGGGTTTAATGCCTGTAATACCGCAAAACGCCGCCGGTTGACGAATGGAACCCCCGGTATCGGTGCCGGTGGAAGCCGGTGCTAATCGCGCCGCGACTGCTGCAGCCGATCCCCCCGAGGAGCCACCCGGTACGCACGTGATATCCCACGGATTTTTGACAGGCCCATAAAAACTCGTTTCGTTGGAAGAACCCATCGCGAATTCATCCATATTGGTTTTACCTAACGTGACACAGCCTGCGGCATTATATTTTTCAATTAAGGTAGCATTATAGGGTGAAATAAAACGATCCAACATGCGAGAGCCACAGCTGGTTTTTATACCGGTGGTACAAAAAATGTCTTTATGCGCAATGGGAATGCCCGTTAGCGCCGTTCCCTTTCCTTGCGCCAATAAATCATCTGCCAATTTTGCTTGGGCTAAGGCTTTTTCTGCTTCCACCGTAATAAACGCATTTAAATCGGCAAACGTTTGAGCCCGTTTTAAAAAATAATGCGTTAATTCCGTGCTGGAAAAAGTGCGATTAGCGAGGGCTTTTTGTAAAGATTTTAACGAGTGCGTGTGCATAGGTTATTCTTCCGTTTCAATCACTTTGGGCACCAAATAAAGACCCGCTTTGGTGTGAGGAGCAATGGCTTGAAAAGCTTCCCGCTGATCCGATTCGGTCACACGATCTTCTCGCAACGGTTGAGCGTCATCAAACGGGTGAGACAAGGGTTGGATAGTGCGGGTATTTACCTGGTCCAATCGATGGATTAGCGTCAAAATAGTATTAAATTGCTCGAGTAATTGACTCTCCTGCGCCTTTTCCGGCTTAGGCAACTTAGCCAATTGCAGCACTCGTTCCAGCGTCTCACGATTCACTGCCATGGGGGACCTTCTTTATTTTTGATTGGGTGGGGCATTATAGCGAGCAAGGGTAATTCCGTCTATTCCCTTCCAGAAATCCAACCTTATAACCTCGGCTAGCATCATTGCCCGGGTTTTATCTATGCCTTGGACTTGCCCCTAGGCTCTTTTTCCTCTAGAATCCAGCGCTTCCTTGCTCTTTGACATTGGGTCAGGGGGCCGTTAGACCATGAGGATTATTATATGAGACATTATGAAATCGTATTGCTTGTGCACCCCGATCAAAGTGCCCAAGTGCCTAGCATGGTGGAAAAATACAAATCCATCATCGAAAAAAGCAAAGGCCGCGTACACCGGTTTGAAGACTGGGGCCGTCGCCAATTAGCCTATTCCATTAATAAAGTGCACAAAGCGCATTATTTATTATTCAATATTGAATGCGATGCGCCGACATTGGAAGAATTAGAACACAACTTCCGTTATAACGATGCCGTCATCCGTAATATGATTATTCGTCGATCAACGGCGATTACGGAACCTTCGCCCATGTTAAAAGAAAACCCCGAGGCATCCATGAGGTCCCGTGGTAGATCAGCAGGCGATGATTCTTATGTAGACGATGATTTGACGGTAGAGGAGTAAACGCATGACTAGTTATAACAAACGTAAAAAAGTATGCCCCTTTAAAAGTGGTAAGCGTGTGATTGATTATAAAAACACGCGATTATTGCGCGATTTTATTACGGAATCTGGCCGCATTGTGCCGAGCCGTATTACGGGCGTTAGTGCTAAATTTCAGCGCCAATTGGTCATTGAAATTGCACGCGCGCGTATTTTAGGCTTATTACCATTTTGTGATAGCCACGATTAGTGGATTATAGCGGTGCGCAAACTCGGGGAATATTTACTTAGCACGAATAGCCGGGCCTCTGCCATTGCCTTAGGGTGTGCGCTCCTGCCATTACTGTCCATTCCGGGCGATTTTTTAGCAGGAATTATTGTAGGGTTAGTCACTCTGCGAAAAGGCATGCGAGCGGGTTTAATCGTGTTAGCGTGGGTCGCTCTGCCCGCTGTGAGCATGCTTTATTTACGGCAATGGGGCGTATTCGAAGCTTTGTGGTTACGTTGCGCCTTGGTATGGATCTTTGCAGGCGTATTGCGTCGATATTCTTGGCGCAGAGTGTTTGAAGGAATCACGCTGTTAGGAATAGTGGCCGTGGCAGTCGTACATGGCATTATGCCCGATGTAAAACAGCTGTGGATTAAAGCCATGCACACCTACTATCAGTCCCTCAGTGCGGATTTATGGGGCGTGAATGCGGAGCAAATAAATACCTTGATTACTCGCGTAGCTCCGTATGCAACGGGTGCGGCGGCGAGTGGGGTTGCCTTTAGCACGGTGATTCAGCTGATGTTGGCGCGCGTATGGGAAGGCGTATTAACGCTGCCCGGCCTTTTTAAAGCGGAATTTATTCGCACGCGTATGCCGTGGGGAGCGTGCGTGGTGTTAATGGGAATAGCGGTTGCCATCAGCCTAAAATGGCCTGTCGCTTTAGACATGGCTTTGATGGCACTGTTCCCCTTTTGGTTTTGTGGGCTGGCTTTGTTACACTACTTAGCGAATTACAAGCCCCGTTTGTGGATGCCCCTTTTAGGGGCCCTGTACGTCGTAATGATTTTTCTGCCATTGATTGGCATGAGTATGGTGGCGTTGAGCGGGTTTGTGGATGGGTTTATCAATATTCGGCATCGATTTGTTTTAAAAATGAACACGTGAGGTAACGTATATGCAAGTGATTTTATTGAACAAGGTTTTGAATTTGGGTGGCGTAGGTGATACGGTCCAGGTTAAACCTGGTTATGCTCGCAATTATTTAATTCCCCAGGGGAAAGCGGTGATGGCAACCGAAAGCGCGCGTAAAGAATTGGAAGCCAGACGTGCAGAACTGGAAAAAATGGCTGCTCAAGAACTCAGTGCTGCCGAAGCTCGCGCGGCGAAAGTAAAAGCATTAGGTTCCTTAATACTCCACGTAAAAGCCAGTGAAGATGGCCATTTGTTTGGGTCGATTACACCGCGCGAAATTGCAGAAGCGCTGGCTGCGAAAGGAATTGAGGTGGAACGAAAAGAAATTGATGTCGGCAAAGCCATTCGAGAGCTAGGGGAATATGAAATCGCTGTTCACTTTCACGGTGATGTAGTAGTGCATTTGCCGTTAACAATAGTTGCAGAGGATGCCTAAGCCCCGATACAATGCCTTTTAAGAACAGGGCATGAAGCCCCCCTCTTCCCCGTAGGGGCAGACCGTGGTCTGCCCAAAATGCTACACAAAGGCATGAATGAAAACAGCCGCCCCCAAAATTCCTCCGCAATCAAAAGAAGCAGAACAATCTGTTTTAGGGGCATTATTTCTCGATCATCGTGTATGGGACAGTATTGCCGATCGCATATTACCGGCCGATTTTTATCACAAAGCCCATCAATATATTTTTGAAGCAGTTGCCGAATTAGTGAATCGCCTGCAGCCGATCGATGTGCTCACTGTTTCCGAAGCGTTAAAAGCCAAAGGTCAATTAGAAATGATCGGTGGCGAGACCTACCTTTACGAGCTCGCCAAAAACACCCCCACCGCCACGAACGCAAAAGCCTATGCCGATATTGTGCATCAGCATTCCGTGCTTCGGCAATTAATTGAAACGGGCAGCGATATTGCGCAATCCGCGTTTAATCCCAATGGCCGCGATACCAAAGCCTTATTGGATGAAGCAGAACAGCGGGTTTTTCATATTGCCGAACAACATATTCGAGGGACAGGCCCTCAGCCGATCAGTCATTTATTGACTCAAGCGACAGAGCGGATTGATACGCTATACCACTCTAAAAACGCGCTTGCAGGATTAGGCACCGGGTTTAAAGATTTGGATGAAATGACCTCTGGCTTGCAAAAAGGCGATCTGATTATTGTGGCAGGCCGTCCCTCCATGGGTAAAACAGCATTTGCGATGAATATAGCCGAATCCGTGGGAATGCGATCAGCCCATGATAAAAGTGTTAAACCCGTTTTAATTTTTAGTATGGAAATGCCGGCAGAATCATTGGCCATGCGGATGATTTCTTCCATGGGTCGTATTGATCAGCATCGCATTCGCACGGGAAAACTACATGACGAAGATTGGCCGCGTGTTAGCTCGGCCGTGAGTATGTTAAGTGAAGCTAAAATGTATATTGATGATACTCCCGCTTTAACGCCCACCGAAATTCGTTCGCGGGCGCGTCGCTTAGCACGAGAACACGGCGGATTGAGTTTGATTATGGTGGATTATTTACAATTAATGCAAGTTCCCGGCTATCGTGAAAATCGCACCATGGAAATTTCCGAAATTTCTCGCGCGCTCAAAACATTGGCAAAAGAATTAACGGTACCGGTTATGGCGTTGTCTCAATTAAATCGCAGTTTGGAGCAGCGCCATAATCGTCGTCCCATTATGTCTGATTTGCGAGAGTCCGGTTCTATCGAACAAGATGCAGATGTGATTGCATTTATTTATCGCGATGAAGTGTATAACGAAGATTCAGCGGATAAAGGAGTCGCAGAAATTATTATTGGTAAGCAGCGTAATGGCCCGGTGGGTAAACTGCTGCTCACGTTCTTAGGTCAATATACTAAATTTGAAAGTTTCACGGCGCAATCGGTCCCTATGGGAGATCCGTTTGGAGATGATCGATGAGTCGAGGAACAATAGCGTGGATCAATCTTCAAGCATTAGCGCATAATTTACACGTCATTCGAAAAAAAGTCCCTCACGCAAAAATATTAGCGATGGTGAAATGTAATGCCTATGGGCATGGTGCAGTGGAATGTGCCAAAACATTAAAAGAAGCGGATGCTTTAGGCGTGGCGTGTTTAAAAGAAGCCTTGGAATTGCGCGAGGCGGGTATTGAACAGCCGCTCGTATTAATGGCAGGTTTAATGGATGAAGACGAATTGCCCGCTTTCCTCCATCACCGACTACAAGCAGTATTGCATCATCCCACACAATTAGAATGGCTTTCTCGTGCGAAACTTACGCAGCCTTTAACCGTGTGGATAAAAGTCGATAGCGGTATGCACCGTTTAGGATTTCCTCTTTCTAGGTTACCCGATGTGATGCAAAGCCTGCAAAAAATGCCTTCTGTTCACGTGGCAGGGTGGATCAATCATTTAGCGTGTGCGGATAATCGGGACGATACTTTAACGCAGGAGCAATGTATTCGATTTCGTGAAGCCGTGGTGCATTGGCCCGGTGCTCGATCCGTCGGAAATTCCGCAGCCATTTTTAATTATCCCGAATTGATCCAACACGATGAGTGGATACGTCCCGGTTTATCTTTATACGGAATATCGCCTATTAAAGATCGCATCGGTCTTGAATTAGAATTACAACCCGTCATGACGTTGCAAGCAAAATTGATTGCCATTCGAGAAGTAGAGCCTGGTGAGCGAGTAGGTTATGGAGGCGAACCGGTGGGGAATCATCCTACATTAATTGGTACGCTTTCTATTGGATATGGGGATGGATATCCTCGTCACTTACCGTCGGGCAGTCCGGTGTTTATTCGGGGTCAGCGCGTTCCTTTAATAGGCCGTGTTTCAATGGACATGATTGGAGTGGATTTAAATACAGTACCTCAGGCGCGAGTGGGGGATGTGGCCATTCTATGGGGGGCTCCTTTGCCCATTGAAACCATTGCCGAAAATGCCCATACCATCCCTAATGAATTAATTTGCCATATCCACCCGCGGGTAGAAAGGCGCTTCGTCATGGAGTCATTTGTGATATAATTTCTTTTTTTAAGGAGTACATTGTGGATCCTAAATATCACCGCAAACATCACCATCATCATTCTCATTATACGCGTTTTACTTTATATGGCTGGGTTGTGTGTGGACTAGCCGCTTTATTTTATTGTTATGAATATTTGTTGCGAATTGAACCGAGTGTGATGATGCCGCAGCTAATGAGTTATTTTCATTTAAAAGCAGCGGGCTTGGGTTTTTTAATTTCCATGTATTATTACGCATACACACCGATGCAAGCCGTAGTGGGGCTTACTACCGATTATTTTGGGCCGAAACGTATTTTAACCATCGCGATTGCCGTTTGTATAGTGGGTGTGGCGTTATTTGCGTTTTCGTCTCATATTACTGTCGCTGTTTCAGGTCGTTTATTAGTGGGTTTAGGCAGCTCGTTCGCTTTTGTGGGCGTGTTGAAGTTAGCCGCGATGTGGCTGCCGCATAATCGTTTTGCGATGTTTGTAGGGCTTACCACGGCTTTAGGAATGTTAGGCGCAATGGTAGGAGACGTAGAACTCACCAGTTTATTAGGGCGTATTACGTGGCGGCAATTATTAAATTACAGTGCACTTTTTGGTGTAGTATTCCTTCCCATTTTTTGGTTGTTTGTGTCCGAACGCGTGGATCGTACGCGTGAACGTACCGGTACGCCGCAATCCTTTAGGTTATTAATCTCTGAATTTTTAAGCTTGGCCAGAAGCAAACAAATGTGGATTTGTGGCCTCATCGGGTGTGTTATGTATCTTTCCTTATCCGCCTTTGCTGAATTGTGGGGTATTCCTTTCGTCAATTCGTTACACTTTGCCACACACCATTTCCCAGCGGATTTTAATTCGTTAGTGTTTTTAGGATGGTTGATCGGTGCCCCTTTGAATGGATGGCTATCCGATAAAATAAAATCACGTCGAGCGATTTTAATTAATCATAGTTTAATTTCGACGATATTGTTTTCCATTGTGCTTTATACGCCGATGACAGAATTTACCTTGGCCAGTTGTTTATTTTTATTCGGCTTATTTAGCAGCGGGCAAGTGTTGGTGTTTGTGGTAGCGCGTGAAAGCACGTCATTAAAAAGCACAGCAACCGCCATTGGTTTTATGAATCTGCTGGTGATGTTAGGGGGTATGACCGTACAGCCGTTGGTGGGTTTATTATTGGATTGGCATTGGTATGGTGTAATGATCAATAATATACGTGTTTACAGCATGATTGATTATAACCGTGCTTTAACCATCATTCCTATTGCCTTACTGGTTACTTCGATGATGGCTTTTTGGTTAAAAGAGACGTATGGACAAGGGCAGGATCAATAAACTTCGTTGGTCGTGCCGACGAAGCTCGCTGGAATTAGATGTACTGTTAGAGGAATTTTGTCAGCATCAATTAGAAACACTCAGTTCTTCCGAACTGGATGTGTTTGAAGCGCTGTTGCAATTGCCTGACAAGACGCTTACCGATTGGTTATTGTATCATCATCCTGTTTCGGAGACGCGTTTTCACGATTTTGTGAAACAATACTTCCATCCCGCATCTGAATAATACGACTTGCCCGTTTGGCGAGGGTGGTATCGTGCGTCACAAGAATTAATGTTTTCCCTTGCGTGTGTAGGCTCTCAAAAATTTCAATCACTTCTTGCCCAGAGCGAGAATCTAAATTACCAGTGGGTTCATCGGCTAAAATAATCGTCGGTTGAGTGGCTAACGCACGTGCAATGGCTACGCGTTGGCGTTGACCGCCGGATAATTCGTTCGGACGATGGTCTAAACGATCGCTGAGCCCTAATTGAGTTAATAATTGCTTAGCTCGTTCGTGACGTTCTGCTCGACCCACCCCTTGATACACGAGCGGCAGCGCCACATTTTCCAGGCTGCTCACATATTCTAATAAATTAAAACTTTGAAAGACAAAACCAATTTCGCGATTACGAATATGAGCCAAGGCTCGTCGATTTAAATGGCTGACTTCTTGGCCATTCAGCCAATACTCCCCTTCGCTGGGCGTATCTAAACAGCCAATAATGTTCATTAACGTAGATTTTCCGGAACCCGACGGCCCTAAAATAGCCACGTATTCGTTAGCTTGAATCGTGAGATTGATGCGATTGAGCGCATACACGAGGACTTCTCCCATCGTATAAAGTTTGCTCACATTCTGTAATTCGATAAGCGCATTAGCCATGTTGTAAGGCCTCCACGGGATGAATACGTGCCGCTTGTCGTGCTGGAAAAATTCCGGATAGTAATCCTACAGCACTTAATACCAATAAAACGGTTATAAAAATATTCCAGGATAAAATAGGTTCCGGCTTTCCCGTAAATCGTAGAATGTTAGAATGAATAGGAATAGCTGAAATACCCGTAATTAATAATTTGGTGCAAACTAACCCTAGAAGACCTCCTGTTAGCATCATCAACAACGCTTCGGT
>DATDVD010000038.1:0-4274 GCA_035290065.1 Coxiellaceae bacterium
AAAAACTATCTAATCCTTTTCGTCGAAAATCACATCCCGCAAATAAAATCACTTTTTTATCCAAGGGAATATAAAGGGATGCCCGCAATACTTTTCGACGAGTTGTTTCGTCCACTGTAGGCCAATCAATCCCATTATAAACGACAGAAATTTTTTCTGGCGCCGTATGATAAGTCTCTATAATTTGCTGTTTCACCATCTGACTGTTAGCAATAATTTTTTTAGCGTGCTCAAAGCATCGTTTTTCAAGCATGCAATAAATAAAATGCAGCGGATTGGGCCACCATGTCGCCCCTTTAATTTTCATATACACTCGGTGAACACCATCCCCCGCGCGATAAATATCAGGGCACGTGATGCGCGCTAACGAAAAATAGAATTGATCTTTTTTCCAGCGCTTGGTTTGGTAATTAAACCAAAGAATTCGTATCCACGAGGCCAACCAACGAGGCGCTTTAGAATGAAGCGCCTCGTGTGCAATCTGGCGCTGTGTCAGCACTGCTGATAACCGGCGCAAATAATTTTCAGCTCCGCCATAAGGCGTATCTTCTAGGCGAACAAGCCGAATAATGGGGTATTTAAACATAGGTCTATCTTAGAAAGTTTTTCAGAAAATATCTAGATTATCTTCTGTGGGATAGAGTATGATCTTTTTTTTCAGGGGAAAGATGTGTTGCATATTCTGCATACCGAGTGGTCTGGCAATTGGGGTGGCCAAGAAAACCGTATTGTCCGGGAAATGAAGGGCTTACAAGCACGAGGTTATCGAGTCACCCTGGCTTGTACTCCTTACGCTCATATTGCTAAGGTAGCGCAAGCAGAGAGCATTCCCACCCATTTTCTTCCGTTTAAAGGCAATACCGATCTTAAAACGCTTTGGGGTTTAGTGCGTTTTATTCGTGAACAGCGCGTGGATATTGTGAATACCCACAGCGGTAAAGATACCTGGGTCGGTGGCTTTGCTGCCAAGTTAGCAGGTGCAAAATTTATTCGCACCCGGCACCTTTCTAATTCTATTAATCCCTCTCGATTAAATTTTATCAATGAGTTGGCGGATTTTGTAATTACCACGGGCGAGAGTGTTCGGGCGCAGATGATCGTCGATAATAGAATTCGCCCTGACCGCATTCAATCAATCCCCAGTGGCATCAATGCCTGTCAATTTGATCCTCAGCGTTATGATCGCTCGACGTTTCGCGCCCAATATTGCCTACAGCCCGATGAATTTGCCATCGGCATCGTGGCGATTTTAAGACGCTTTAAACGCCATGATCTTTTTGTAGACATAGCCAAGGACTTATTGAGCCGCCATACTCATCTTAAGTTTTACATCGCCGGTATTGGTCCTCAAGAAGCGGCTATTCGGGAACGTATTGCGCGTTATGGATTAGAATCTAAAATTATTCTCACAGGTTATTTAAATAATCCTGCCGAATTACTCGCGGCCCTTGATTGTTTCTTATTAACTTCCGATGGTTTTGAAGGGGTTTCTCAATCCTTAATACAAGCATTAATGATGAATATTCCTTCTATTGTGGCGGATGTAGGTTCCCTAAAAGATTTATACGATGGAGAAAATTTTATTTTAGTAGAGCCGGGAAAAGTGGAGTCATTTGTAAAAGCGGTGGAGTCATTATTAGCTAATCCTGCCCAATTATCAGATCTGGCTACTCATGCACGTGCTTCCATTCTTTCCCGCTTTTCCGATGATTATATGTTAGAGAGTATTATAAAGGTTTATGAAAAACTTATGGCCTAAATTAAGAGGAATGGAGAAGCTGGAATTTATAGCTTTACTAGGGCTTGTATTTTCCTTTCCCTTATTTGAAACCCCCAAAACTATTTTATTTGTTGCCTATGTGATGTTATGGGTGATAAATCACGTTCGCCGCCACGAATGGGGAGGGCGATGGAATGCGTGGGATACCGTTATTACGTTGTGGTTACTCGGTAGTATCGCTATTGCTATCCATGCCGCTAAACATGGGCTTTGTTATAAGGGACTATGGGATTATTTACGATTTATTGTATTGTGTTGGTTATTGATTCGCAGCGATTTTTCCAAACAAGGCTACCAGCTATTATTAGGAATGGTCTTAATTTCTACTATGCTTGCGTTATTGCAAGGGTATTTTGTGATGTATCTATTACCTCCTCCTGTCCACAGCGTTCCAGCACTAGAATTGCATGCGGTAGGCCAAGTAAATCACAGTGCTATTTATCTTATTTTGACGTGGGGGTTAGCTTTAAGCCTGCTCTTTGCCTATTGGAAACAAATCTCTTTAACCTGGAAAATGATCGGTATTTTACTGCTCATTATATTAGGACAAGGCTTAATCATCGGGGCCAGTCGAGCCTGCGTGGGTATGATGGGAGGATTGATGATCCTCTGGGGGGGATTAATATGGCCCCGTGTTCGTGTCCTAAGCGTATTGGTGGGAGTAGGATTGATCTTATCGCTAGGCGCCATCTGGGTAACAAAGCCCTATATTGTTAGCAAGGTCAGTTATCGCGCCTGGGAATTTAGCCACAATCATATGCCTACCCACCGTAGCCGATTGCGCCGCATGGCCTATTTAGCCTGGTTGCAAAAACCTATTTTTGGATGGGGCGCCCGAAATTTTCGTCAACTTCATTACGATCAAGTGCAAGAATGGGCCATTAAGCGGTATGGGTATTTTGATCAATATGCCTATTATATGTGGGAAGTGGGCAAGCCTATGAATCCCGGCCATGCCCATAATCTTTATTTCAATACGTTAGCAGAGGGAGGTTTAGCAGGCCTTCTGCCGTTACTCGCTTTTTTAATCCTATGGGCCATTTGGTTATGGAAACACTATCCTCGCGCAGACGCCGATGCCCTTGCTTGGGCTCTTTGGGGCGCTAGCCTCAATGCCTTTCTGATCACAGTCATTATTGGCTGGGTCAATACCACCCTTCACCACGAACATGCTCTGTTAGCCCTTTTGCTCATGGGATTGGCGGTGAGTTACGGGAAAAAGAGCTATAATTTAATACTTTCTTAAGCTTTGTTGGGTATAATGAAGCTATAACATTTAATCGATGAAGGTGGAAAGAAATTATGGTCACACGAGCACGACAACTGGGTCATGGCAATTACAATCCCCCTTATATGCGAGGCCTCTCTCCCCCTGAGCTCGGCTGGTTGGAACGTGTGGCTAAAGGGGCCCGTGATGCTGCCGGGTATGCCTTAGAAGTCTTCCAATACCCCAAAAACCGACGTCGCCAGTTTACAGAGATTTTTGATGTAGAGGTAGCGCCCCATGATGCTGAGATACAGAATGGTGCGAAATTTATTGATGCAACGCAGAACCGCATTCAACTTTACTACGATGGAGCGCTTGTAAATGGAGAAGGTGGCTTATATGACGTGTCATATGAGTGTCGTCCCCATCCTACAGAAGTAGGATATCTCGAAGTTTTCATAAATGGCGACTGGAGGCGTTTTAAAGCAGACGCTGTTATGGTTCCCTATATCCCTCAAGTGGTGGAGGTAGATAAAACGCTTTTCGAGCTTCGCACACAAAAAGCAAAAGCGGAAGCTGAGCTGGCCACTATTGCGGCTGCCCTTGAGCACAATCGCACTCGAGATTTAGGTGTTCGGACTTCACAAGGACTGCTTGTAGATCTTTGGGACGTCCATGGGGCTCTTTTTGATTCCTACAACCATTCATTGAGGCCAGAGGAAGCTGTTCAACCTATTGGTATTGCTGAAGGTGAATTAATGGAGGAAAAGGCAATAGGGGAAGAGGCTGTACAGATTCTTAAGTATCCTGCTGTTGACGATCACCTTAGTAGGGAATTATTCGTAGTAGAAACGATGTTAGCTTACTTGGATGCTACACCTGCTGTAGATAGAGAAAGGGCTATTATTTCAGATGAATTGCTGATCGAAGTAGGACGGCAAAGGCCAGAGTTTAGAACAATGGCGGAAGAAGATGTGCACGAAATTCAAGAGGAGATACTTACGCCGGAGGTAGTACGTAATTTAACCGCATTAGGAAAAGGCCAGCTTATTACTATCCGAGACAGACTTTTAGCCTTAAAAGAAGATCGTTTATTAGTGACAGAAGTAAGTACGTCAAGGTTGCAAGCACGGCAAGCTCTCGCGCAAGCACGTCTAAAGGCGGCTAATGATGGATTAGAAGATAAAACCCTAGGAACTCAACGAGAAGCGCGTCACGGCCCAAGCGCGTGGGCTCATATACTCCGTGCTAAAACGAATGGCGACTATCACACTCGAGGAGGGTGGT
>DATDVD010000039.1:0-9450 GCA_035290065.1 Coxiellaceae bacterium
CTCCAATCTCTGTTCCAGTCTTTCCGTGTCCGCTTCTATCCGTTCTAAAGTCGCCGCATTCGCTCTTAAAGCCGTTCCCCTTTCCGCTACATCCGCTGCCATTTCCGCTGCCATTGCTCGATCTCCCTCCTGCACTCTCGCTACACCCGCTATAAAACCACGATTCCATACTTTTAATCTCCCCAAGACCTCGCTATTCCTGTCATTCAGCTCCCTCAATAATCCTACCCCTTGAACAAATCCTTGAAGATTTAATCGAACCACCGCTACTTGCAATAACTCAATCCGACTTCGGTCCTCCGCATTTAAACTCCTCACCCAGCCTTGAAATCCCGGCTCCAAAAATCCCCTCATCCCTACCTTCGTCGCTTCCCATTCCTCTTCCGTCACCTCCTCCACTCGCCTTTCTTCCACTAATCGCCTTAGCTTCTCCGAAAATCTTAATAATAAATCCTGATCGCGGGGGTTTAAAACAGGTATTAGAGCTCCTTCGGGCTTTGCCGTTTCTGCACCAAAACTTGCTCGAGCATCCATTGCTCTACCACTTGCGGCAGAAGGGGAAGAGAGACAAGTGGATGTATACTCTGCTAATACTTTTCTCAAAGCCGCTTTAACCGTCAATAAAGGCCTATATAAATCAGACCAATAACTGACCGCACTTCTCTCAGCTTGATGCCATCTAGGGGCATAGAGGAGCTCGTTGTGTAAAAAACGCTTTACTGCAGTAATATCTGTAGGCGTTAAGGTTCTTAAAGGGAAAACCGCGGAAATGATTACGATGTGATCGCTGCTTAATAAAGGCTCTGCCATAGCCGCAGCAGCACTGGTTGTTTTACTCGCGGAAGGAGAGCGAGGAGTTTGCGACCGTTTAACTATCCTTTCCTGCGACTTTTGAACCGCCCCAGGCGGTAACAGAGAATCCAAAAATTGCTTCGTTTCATAATAAAGGATTAAGGCTTGTTTTTTACGAATGTCCGTGCACATCCGTTCCCAAAAGCGAGCAAAAGCATTGCGACGATAATACCGAGCCACTGCTTCTTTTATATCGTCTAACTGTCCTTCTTCCTCCCATTGATGGAGTATGCCTGCATGGGTCAGCCCGTCTTTTCGCCGATAACGACGATTTCCATAACGTACGAGTTGGTTATACGCTTGTTGTAATTGAATATCTGCTTCTTCTGTCATTGTTTTTGTTCTCTTATAAGTAAATTACTTTTCTATTCCCTCTATTTGCCTGATGCACGGGTCAAGGAAGTACTTCGAGGTGGAGCGGAAGGAGTTTCTGTCCTTTTTGCACCAGATCTTCCACGGAGCCAACTCAATAGCCCCCTCCTCGCAGTTGTGGAATGAGCTTCGGTATCTCTTGCTGCTCCTGTTCCACTACGAAGCGATGCTGCAGCAGAGGCGGGTGATGCAAGCATGGCTTTCGTGCGAGCAAAACTTTCCTTCAATTGTCTATTTTCTGTCTCAATTCTTTCCATTTCACGCGCTCGCTCTGCTATTATCTTACGATCTGCTTCACTTTCTCTCTTATGCCTTTCCTCTTCCCGCTCTGCTTTTTCATTTGCTACTTCTAACGCTCTTTCTGCTTCTCTTTTTCCCTCCTCTACTCTTTCAAGATCAGCGGCAGTATACCTTCCCCGCGCTCCTTCCCTTAACAGCAACGCCTGTACTTCCCGCGTCACCAACACCACCGATTGCCAGAGGGCCTTGCTTCGTTCCTCTCGCTCTTCTATCGTAAAATGTTGTAACCAGAGAGTGCTTCCCTCTAACTCGGTAATCGCCATTTGCATAGTGCGCAATAAGTGACTTCGCCCTAACGGGCCCCAATGCGCGCCTTTTAAGACATCTTTTACGCCTTGGGTTACGAGTGGATAGAAATTATGAGGCTCTGTAGCAATTCGAAAAGCTAAATCACGGAAAAGCGCTACTTGTGCTCCCCGTTCGGCTCGCGTTGACAACCAATCAAACCAACGACCTCGCTTCTGTAAAACAAGCACTTCATAATCATCAATACCTCTATCCATTCTATCAGCCAATTGTCCCGCCATAACTCTAACAGCAGGATTTTGCATAGTTTCATAATCTACCATGGTAGGAAAAATAGGAGGCACATCTTCCAGTTCCCTCACCCCCATCGCTGCCATATGTGCAGGCTTTTGGTGATGACGATTCAATAATTCCATATCGGCTCCTCGTTGAGCCAATAACTCCATCACTGCACCCCAATTTTTTTCAATCGCCAAATGCATCAGAGTATTACCTGTACCGGGTTCACGAACATTCGGAGAAAGCCCTGCCTCTAATAGCACAAATATTGGGGAATCTTCTGTTAATGCCGGCGCATCTGCAGTAAGACAAGCCTGCACATGCGGTAAATGTTCCGCAACGGTGAAGCACCTGGTAACACATGCAATCGCACTCTCTAGCGTGGGCCAACGACGGCTATCAAAATGATGAAGAATAAAGGCATATCGTATTTCACGGGCTTTTCGTCGACTAACCTCAAGCACCAAGTGTGTATGGGCGGCTGATTTTTCTAGCAACTTTAAGCGCTCTGCTGAAGCAGGAAAATGATGGGTTGTGCAAAATCCTCTTCTTAATTTTTCTAATAATGCTATATAGGGCTGAAGATTGGTATCTAATACCCATTGGCTTAACTGGGCTCTTAAAGCGCGTAAAGGCTCTTCCAATAATGCGTGGCCATAGTGATGGCATTCCCTTAATCCCTCAGGGCCACTATTAACCCAATGAGCAGGAACTTCTCTTGCATCGGAGAAATACGACGATAAATAGAGCCTATTTTTTCCTCTTAAATAATCCTGAATGTCATATATAGCTTTGGCAATATTAATTTCTACCAAGTGCTCAAGGAGATATCGGAGTTCGATGAAGGTTAAGGGATCCTCAGGTCCTTTAAGGCCACTTTCCCACCGAAATATTTCACGACCTCGCGGGCCCGGCACAAATTGCACAGATGTATAGGCCTGAAATCGTCCTTGAACAGCACGAATATAATTGATTCTCTGCTGTATCATTAATCGCCTGTCATAAGCCGCTTGCAGGGATTGTGCAATGGCTGGGGTGTCGGGAGGATCTATCGCCTCAATACGCTCTTGTACTTCATCTAGTTCTGCTTCTAATGGTTCAAAATAAGAAAGTTCGTCTTTTAATAATCGTATAACATCCGGCGGTGAACGAAATACTAATGATCGAATACGTTCTTGAGTAGGTCTTAATGCTCGCCCGAGTGTTTCTTCAAATTCTCTGACAAATCGTTCTAGGGTATCCGCTGTAATAGCAACAAGCTCACCCGTTTCGGGTAAAAACCGAGATTTTCCCCGATAAAAATCTTGAAATGCTTGTAAACCGTCGTACAGCATTCGAGAAGATAACGCCTCAAGTTGGGCTTGAAGTTCTTCTATCGTGAAAGGATCTCCCAATGTTTTTTCGTGAGAAAATTTTCTATAGCCCTTTAACAATGCTACGGCTTGAATTAAAATTCTGTTCTGAGTTTTTAAAATGATTCGTTTGAATTTTAATTCGGATTGACGTCTTAAATAACGTTGAATATTTTCGTCGACCAAGGGATCGTGTATTAAATCGGCCAGTACGAGAGCATTGCCTACGTCTACATTTCGAATCGCTATGCTTTCCAGATAAGCAATCATTTCTGCTTCTGAGCGAGCAGCTCCTATTCTTAGGGCTACTGCTCCCGCTGCTGCAGCGCCTATTCTTGGAGCTGCTGCTCCCGCTGCTGCAGCGCCTATTCTTGGGGCTGCTGCTCCCGCTGCTGCAGCGCCTTCCATTACGGCGTGAATGTCTCGGGTATCACCACTTTCTCGACTTCCTCCTGCTGCTAGAGCTTCTTCTGCTATTACTTCTTCTTCCTCCAGCACTCGCATAATTTTTTCTAGGCCTACTCCTGCTCCTCGCGCAGCAGCGGCCGGGTCTCTTCTTCTGCCTCTTCTTGCACCTGCATCCCTTTTCTCCCCTCCTACTCTACCCGCAGGGACGGCAGCACCCCTATCATCTGCAGGGGCAGGAGCAGGAGCAGGAGCAGGAGCAGGAGCAGGGGTAGAAGCAGGAGCAGGGGCAGAAACAGAAACAGAAGCAGAAGCAGCAACCTCAGCAACAGAGCCAGGGGCAGAAGCAGGGGCAGCAACCTCAGCAACAGAGCCAGGGGCAGGAGCAGGGGCAGGGGCAGGAGCAGGAGCAGCAACAGCAGTGGCAGTAGCAACTGCCCGTCTTCTACGACTTCTTGCTGAACGAGTAGTTAAACCAGGAAGACCCTCAAATGAAGGGTCAGGACCAACAGAATAGGCGCTTCCCGTAAACAAGGGGTCGTCAGATGGCAAAGATGTAGGTCGTGACATAAGGAGTCCCTCTTAGAAGACTTTATGCTACAAGTTTCCTCCTTTCACGTTAAGGAAATCTTAAGTTTCAAAGATATGGCAAATGTCTCACAAAGTAGTGGGGTAATGACTCACAAAATACAACCCTATCTCCTAAATTTATTGGGAAATTAACTTAAATTTGGAAGTTTCGGTTAAGTGTTGCCGAAAATCGCTTAAAAAACGATCCTGATAGAGGAATAAACTTTCCTGATAAAAAATTTTCAAATGATCCTGGATGGAATAGAAGTAGTCTATAACCAATATCCCTCGGGAATAGCCAAGAAATGTTGCAGATTCTTTTTGAGTTTTTTACAGCAAAGATAAGGTTCAAAAAAATTTTGGATAACCTCCTGCCACTGAATAAAAAACAAATCCATTAACGGATCGATTTCTCCTGAACTTCCTCCTAATTCCCTCCCTAACAAAAAAATCGTGAGAGCCTTTTCACTTTCTATAAAAACCCGCTAAGAGTAGGAAAAAATTAAGAATTAGCTTTGTCTCAACACTAACACCGCCACCGCAATAATCCCTATCAACAATAATGTCAGTAATGCCAATGTAGTAGAAGATTGACTGAGGCGCTCTTTTGAAAATGCGCCAGGATTATTTTTAATCAATCGCACCGCTACCCACAACATGAGGCCCCCACCGATCACATAAAAAAATACAGGCCAGTTCATTTGTTTCTCCTTTTGTTAATGTTTGCTGCAACATTTTTAACACTCATTTTAAACCCTAAAAAATCATATCATCTCTTGTCCCGAGAAGACATTGCCGTTACAATGTCGTGCACTGCAAGGAATCCAGGGAGAACAGCTAAAATGAGAATATTTCGTCGTAAAGGCATGGCCGTTTTTGTCGCCACTGTTTCAACATTATCGACATTAATGGCACAAGCCGATATTCGATATATCCCCCCTAATGAATGGCCTCATGAAAATAATTATTATGGCCCCCGTGTCAGTGGCGGTATCTTCTACCGTAATCACCATAATTCAGCCGGTAGTTTTGGTGAATTAGATACCATGGTTCCCTTGTGGCAAACTCGGCAAACACTGTTATTTGCTGATGCGAGAGGATTGGATTATAGCGGCCCACGCGTTGAAGGCAATATTGGTGGCGGTATTCGTCACCTTACCAATTCAGGCCATTGGATTAGTGGCGCTTATAGCTTCTTTGATAGCAAGCGTTCTAATTACAAAAATTATTTCCACTCGCTTAATATTGGTGGTGAATTACGTTCGTTGCATTGGTTCTTTGGGGGTAACGCGTATGTGCCTCTCACTCACGTCAAAAACACCCCTGCTTTAGATGGCACGGAGTTGCAAGACGGTGACAGCGGTTTTAAAAATATTTTCTATCGCGTCGGTCAAGAACGTGCATTAGGCGGTGGTGATTTCTTAATCGGCCATTCGCTTTATTTCTCTGGTTTAATGGGTTATGCCGGGGGTTATTACTTTGGCGCCCGAAATTCTAAAACCGTCGCAGGCCCTACGTTTCGTCTGCGCTACAATTTGGGCGGATTATTTGGATATAACACACTCTTCAGCCACGTAGAAACGGAAACGGGCTTGAGCGTAGATAAATCTCGCGGCGCAGTCGTTTGGGCCGGTGTTCGCATCAACGCCGCCAAAGCCTTCAACCCAGCGCTTGGCTTAGGCAATTATATGACCGATTATATTATGCGGGACTATGACGTTGTTACTGCTAATAATGGTACGAAATGGACGCGGTTGACGAATTCGGATGGAAGTCCCGTCAAAGTCGACTTCGCTACAACAGCCGCTGCTTTGACAGCTGCTCGCACGGCGGCGGCAAATATTATTGCTGTCAATGGGGCTATCAGTAGTGTGGATCAAATCGTCTTAACCAATGGCCAAACCCTGATGTCGGGCAGCTATTCTTTCACAGCAGGAGGTAAAGCCCTTTCGGTTCAATTGGGCACCAGTGGAAGATTAACGTCAAATGGGGATGATGAAACATTTGTTGTGGTGGGAAGAGATAACACTATTAGCGGATTGACATTCAATGCTAGTGCTAAATCAACTGGGAATGGTGTTATCGGTAATGATGGCACTGCTGCTGTTGGAAACTTAGTTATTAGAGATAATACTATTACAGCAGGGGATGGTGGAGTGACTGGAGCAAGAGGAATAGCGATTGCTATTAATTCCGCTGCAACCTCTAACATGTCTCTCACCAATAACAGCATTACAGTGGGAACAGGCACAGCAGGCACAGGAATTGACATTGCTCTTAACAGCACCACCGCTACCACTGCTGCGACTATCAATACTCTCGATGACAACACTATCGTGGTAGGTGCTGCAGACAACACAATGGGTATCAATTTATCTGCTACAGGGGATGCTGATACAGGATCGGCTTTAACGATAAACAGTATGCAAAATAATACTGTTACTCTTGGCGCTGGTGCTGCTACGCGAGGCGTTAGAGTCATTGCGACGGCAGCAAACGTTACCCCGAATAGTACTACCATTACTCTTAATAATTTTATAGGCAATACAATTACAGTCAGTGATGGCGGACCAAGCAACGATCAATTTGTATGGCTGGTAGATTCTGTAACGGGAGGAGATATTACCATTACTACAGCTAGAAGTAATACTTTCGCATACGCCGCAGGCGGTGCAGGTAATACAGCCGTTCGATTCCAGAGTGATGATGCTAATGGAGGGGTTGTTGATGTTACCGTCGGTAACGGCGCTACCTCATTTACCGGCTCCAATACATTTTCATTTGTTGGAGGCGCTGGTACCAATGCAAGTGTATCGCTGGCGGGTACTACGATCGACCCAAGTCTGTAATTTCCAGCTATAAAAAAAGCCCAGCTAGTCTGGGCTTTTTTATTCCCCAGCTTATTGAAGGGGATTGTATCGCTTTCTATCTCACCTTCCCTCTCCATTCTTCGTAGGGGCAGACCCGTGCTCTGCCCAGGAACACTGCACAAGATTAAGGGCAGACCACGGTCTGCCCCTACAAGGAGGGGTTGTTTCTGTTACCGTCGGTAACGGCGTTGTTTCATTTATCAACTCCAATACATTTAATGGAAATCCTGGTACCACTGCAAGTAAATCGGCGGCTGGTACTACATTTGACCCAAGTCTGTAATTTCCAGTTATAAAAAAGCCCAGCTAGCCTGGGCTTTTTTATTTCCCAACCTTGTCACAGCCCCTCATCTGTACAAACCCACCCCCTTATCGTAAAATCTCTTGCAAAACAACCCTCTCGTATGGACGCGGCCGAACCGGAGCTCTCTATGTTCGCCCCAAAACGCCAATCTACTAAACACTTTGGCCCCTGTACCATCAAAGCTGCTTTTACCGATTGTCCCATAGCAGACCGTCAGCGTTTTAAAAATTCTTGTTGCATTATGCCCACCAGTGTAGGCATCCCTGTACATGAGGGCGATAAATTACAAGCTGTTCTAGCGTTGGTGAATCGTTCTTTTAAAAATTGTACCATTTTAGTGGATGATTATATTCAGCGTTATACCTTAGCCATCAAAGAGAACCACACCCCTGAATCTCTTACTAATACAGTCCTTGCATTAGGTGATGATTGGTTACAACGAAACGAGCCCCTTTATAGCCAACTAACCATTCCCTATGCCCTAGTCCGCTGGCGTGACTGGCTGGACCAACCTAATTTTAATTATTGGTACGAACTTATCGTCAACCAATTAAAAGAAAATTCTCTCTTTCAAGAAGCCATGCGTACTGCTGCCGTAGAATTTCTAATCCGCTACCAAAAAAGACAGGTTTTGTCTAAAAAAGATTATGAAAGAGCCTATATTCTATGTTGGCAGTATTTAAAAGAAGAATGCGCTGTGATGTGTTTATGGGCAGAATCAGGTTTCGATTTCGAGCTATATCCCAGCGGCAGGAATGTTGCCATGAAGGCGACTTATAAATACTGTATCCAACCCAAATTTAATAATCTATTAACATCCGTTTCCATTCATTTTAAAAAGTCTGGCAAAAAAACCTTTTTATCTCCTACCCCTTCTTCTACAACTAGCTCCTTAACAACGGTAATAGATTCTTAAATTCATGCTAAAATAAACTTTAGAGCATTAATTTAATGGGGCTATATCGTGGATGATACTACTATCCTGCATAATATCTTATCGGATTCTCCCAGCCACATTTACTGGAAAGATAAAAATGGTGTTTACTTAGGCTGTAATGAAAAACAAGCTAGAAGTCTAGGGTTTAAAAATGACAAAGAAGTCATAGGGAAAACAGATTTTGAATTGCCTGGTGATATTAATAAAGCTAAAATTTTTAGACAAAATGACGTGAAAGTTATGCATACAGGCCAGCCATTAATTACAGAGGAAGCGGCTATTTTTAATGGGAAAGAAGCTATTCTATTAAGTCAAAAAACCCCCCTTCGCAATAAGGCAAGAGAAGTTATTGGAATCCTAGGTATTTCCGTAGACATCACTGACCTCAAGGAAGCCCAAGAGCGTGCATTAAAAGCGGAAGCCCGAGCCGAAGCCGAGCGACAGATTAAGAAAGCGGTAGCCAGTTTTGCAGGAACGGTGGCTCATGATTTACGCACGCCCTTAACGGCTATTAATCTCATTGGTGAATTTTTAAAAGCTCGGCTGCCGATGATCGTAAAAGCCTATAACTATGCGGAACATCAAGGGCAAGTGGAAGAACCTCTCAATCCTCGTCAAAAAGAAGGTCTTAAAACAGCCGGGGAAACAATTCAAGAACGCGTAAAAGTGGCACAAAACTACATCACCTTCTCGTTAAAAAGCGTAAAAGGTGCTGCCCAAGGCGAACGGTTATTATCTCCAGCAGATCTTGTTCCTTGCTCCATAGAAAAATGCGTACGCAAAGTGATTGACGATTATCCCTTTCAAAACGATGAAAGAGCAAAACTCCATTTTACGTGCATTAAAGATTTTATTTTCTTAGGCAATGAAATCTTTATGGTTCGTGTGATTGAAAACCTCATTAAAAATGCCTTTGAACAAATCCAGTTAAAAGGCAAAGGAGAGATTTATATTCAATGCAAT
>DATDVD010000040.1:0-16936 GCA_035290065.1 Coxiellaceae bacterium
AAAATTTAACGCACGCGTTGCGTTCTTGGGCAGACCACGGTCTGCCCCTACATTTATTTTTAGAGTTTATACTTCCTCTCGAACTTTTTTGGCCTGGCGCATTTCGATCACTTCATCGATTAAACCATATTCTTTCGCTTCATAAGGATTCATGAAATTATCGCGATTAGTATCTTTTTCGATTTGTTTAAGCGGTTTACTGCAATGTTTGGCCAAAATACCATTCAACGTATCGCTGACGCGTTGAATTTCTTTGGCATGAATCTGAATATCCGTTCCTTGGCCCTGGTATCCACCCAACACTTGATGAATCATCACCGTTGAATGGAGTAGCGCAAACCGTTTACCCTGCGCACCACCTGCTAACAGCAACGATCCCGCACTGGCTGCTTGGCCTAAGCATAAGGTACTGACATCTGGCTTAATAAACTGCATCGTGTCATAAATAGAAAGCCCTGCTGTAACAACACCGCCGGGCGAATTGATATAAAGATGAATATCTTTATCGGGATTTTCCGACTCTAAAAAAAGCAATTGGGCTACAATTAAATTCGCCATGTGCTCTTCAATCTGACCCACTACAAAAATAATTCGATCTTTTAAAAGACGAGAGTAAATATCGTACGCGCGCTCGCCGCGGGAACTTTGCTCTACGACCATCGGTACTAAATTGGCTCGAATATAGTGTAAACGCTCATCCATGGATGTGATCATCGTGTTCTACTCCTTTTTTTTCACTCGGTTGGGGGTTCAAAATCGCCTCAGCACTTACTTTTTTCTCCGTAACATTAGCGTCTTTTAGCAAGGCCTTAATCGCCGCCTCTTCTAAAACACTCGACTCGATTTCTGAGCGCATCTCACGATTTTGCAGGTACCAGTTTACCACCTCTTCCGGCTTTTGATAATGCTGGGCTAACTCTTCTATTTTAGCACGAACCGCCGCTTCCTCCACTTGAATGCCTTGCCGCTTGATCACTTCGGCCAACAGAAGGCCCACGGACACCCGTCGATGGGCTTGATCTTCATAAAGATCATGATCTAAATTAATCGCAGGCAAATCCTTCATACCCAATTGCTGTTGGATACGATGGCGTGTTTCGTGTTGTAAGTGCTCAATTTCTTGATGCACCGCTGAATGAGGCAATTCCAAGGGATTAAGGCTCAACAACTGATCAAGCACGCGATTCTTAGTATCCATCCAAAGGGCAGCTTTTAATTCCGTTGCCAAGCGTTTGCGAATTTCTTCCTGTAATGTCGCCACATTCCCTTCCACGCCTAATCGCTTAACAAAAGCGTCGTTGACTTCTGGCAGTTCAGGCGCCGCCACCGCTTTAACCGTTACCTCAAAATCCACCGGTTTCCCGGCTAAATTTTTCGCATGATATTCTTTCGGGAATTCTAATTTTAATACTTTAGAATCTCCAGCTTTTAAGCCTTCCAATCCTTCTTCAAAGCCCGTGATTAGGGAGTGGGAGCCAATGTTCACTTTAAAATCGTGTGCCTCCCCGCCTTGAAATTTTTCGCCCTCTATGGTGCCCACAAAATCAATCGTGAGGGTATCACCGTGTTCGGCAGCCCGTTCAATGGGTTTAAATTCGGCATGTTGCTGGCGCAATTTGGTCAGCATAGCTTCAATTTCTTTATCCGTAATTTCAGCGGTTTGAAGTTCCAATGTTTGGCCGCTTAAGTCTTTTAATTGGATGTCAGGAAACACTTCAAACGTTGCGGTAAATTCTAAGGGATGATCTTTTTTGATTTCTTTAGGTTCCACTTTAGGCATACCGGCCACTTGTAATTTTTCTTCTCGAATGGCTTGCTCTAAATTAGAGCGCATTAAATCACCGCACACTTCGTGCAACACGCTGTTCCCAAAGCGAGTTTCCACTACCTTAACGGGGACTTTTCCAGGACGAAATCCATCCACTTTGGCTTGCTTAGCCACTTGTTGTAGCCGTGCCAGATATTGTTGTTGCACAACACTCGCTGGAATTTGAACATCGAGTTTGCGATGAAGGTTATCGATTTTTTCTACTTTAATGTGCATGGGTTTTCCTCATGGGTGGTGCGAGAGGAGAGACTCGAACTCTCATGGGTTGCCCCGCTGGAACCTAAATCCAGTGCGTCTGCCAATTTCGCCACTCTCGCAAGTCATTAGTGCGGGCGGCATTTTAACGTATTTAAGGAGAAGGGGGAAGTTTCATCAACGCCTTGATTAAACACCTACTACTTCTCCCCAAATATGCACCTGCAGGCGGGGGGAATAATGAAAATGATAGTCTTTACAGAGTTCGACAATCCATTGCGATTTTTCAGCTAACCCCTCCGCCGTGCTGCCTTCAGGCATTAGCCAGATGCGATGGGGTGAGAGCGCTAAGGGTTTAACATAGCGTTGAATCACCTCATTGATGTCACCTCGCTTTGAAAGAACAAATTTAAAGTAGGCGTGGGGGGTGAGAGCCAATTGGGTGAGTACGTCGAGACAATAGGCTTTGCTGATCAGCTCGCCGCTGTGGGTGAGCTTGGGGCTGGCGTTGATTTGGTGGATTTTTTTTAAAAAATCGGGGGTAAAAAGGTAGGTGGCATTGGTTTCGATTTCTATATAAGGATGAAAAGATTTTTTTTCTGAGTTTTCGCGCAGCGCGATCCGAGCGACTAGAGCATCGATAAAAAGAGATAAAGCGGGTTGTTGGAGTAAGGGCTCACCACCGGTAATGACTAAATGGGCGCCCTCTTGCAAAGCTTGCAACCATCCTTTTGTTTGCCAATCCGTGAGAAGTTCCTCAAACGAATATTGTTGACCGTGGCGCCAGACGTGCTTGGTGTCACACCCTAAATGCTCACCCGTTTCCGGATGGCGATAGGTGAAACCTTCGCATTGTAGATTACAACCGCTTAAGCGCAAAAACACAGCGGGCTGGCCTACGGAAGGGCCTTCGCCTTGAATACTGTAAAAGGTTTCCGCGACGATTAATTGATCATTCCGTGCCACAGACTTGCCCTGCTAATGATAAACCCTGTGCAGAATAAATGGCGCCGGATTTTTGGGTTTCCCATATTTCTACGGCCATTAACTCTGCAGCGGGATTCAAGTGTTTTAATTCGGTGTGGAGTTGGTGTTGGAATTGATGGAATAACTGCTCTGCTAACACTTCGGCCGTGGAATTTTTATGCTCCGGTAATTGGAAATAGCGTTGTTGATGCTGCTCTAGAAATTCAATCAAGGCATGATCATCGGCGCACACAATCGTCGCATGATCCCAATGCAGGTTGACCCAATTTTTAAAGTATTTTTTAATATCAGAAAAATCCATGACGAAATCATATTCGTTTAGACGTTTTGCGCCTAACACCACATACACACGATAATCATGACCGTGTAAATGCGCACATTTTCCCTGATAATTTTTTACCAAGCGATGCGCGGCGGAGAAACGAGTTAGGCAAGATTTAATGTAATACATAGGTATTTTCAATTTATCAAACGACAAAGGCTAGTCATAAAACGGGGAAAATAGCATGGATTAGGAAGGAACACTAGCACTAGCACTAGCACTAGTAGGAGCTCCACTGAATGCTGATGGGAAAGAAGGTAGACCATCAGGTGGAGGTTCTACGGAAGGGCGTCGACCTTCTTCTATTCCTTGTCTAGGGACTGATCCTCGTGCTGCTGGTAGCGCAACCGCCATATTAGCCGGCGAAACTTCTGCTTTTCTACGATTTAATGCTGCCTCACACTTTTTGGCATCCGCATAACCCCCTATGCCGCTAAATTTGGGAACCACACGAGAAACAATATAACCCACTAGAAAAGCGGCAAAAAGAATCCACATCACTCCGTGCGTAAAATGCAGACCTTTCGATAAAGCACTAATTTGAGTTTCTTTGCCCAACCCAAAGCCCACCAAGGAAATTAATACACAAGCGGCTGAACCCAGTAAAATGCTCCGAAAAGTCGAATTAGGGGGTAGGGTTTTAAATACTTGTTCTGCCCATTGTTCTCTTAATAGTATTAATCGTTTTAATCTATCCTCTTCATCCCCTGTTAACGCCCGCAATGTTTTTAAATAGGTCAATTTACTATTTTCTTCCGGCGTTAACACCTGACCCTTTTTCAATTTATTTAAAAGTAACGCTTTTTCTTTATGTAATTCTTTTAATTTACTTAATAGTTTAAAATATTGGGCATATTCCGATTTGTCAAATTCATTAGAAATTAATTTTAGTTTAGAATCCGGCAAATCTTTCGCTATACCAAAAATATTTTGCCAATGTTGAAAAATTTCAAATGAAAAAACAGCGCTGGCTAATACTACGCCCCAAATAAGACCTGTTGAGAAACCAAACACACCAATAGCACCTAAAACTGTAAAGAAGCCTCGGCCTGTTTCCGAGAGCACTTTACCGGCCATTCCTATGCCTTTATAGTAATTATTGGTCGCGCGACTTTTCTTTAAAAAGCCATATTTCAGACTGATATCCACGCAAAACGCTAACACCGCATTAACAAGGCCGGTGATCAATAATACTTGAATAGGGAAAAAATTATGGACGTTATGTTCAAAAAGATAAATACCTGCAAAGATTCCATAGGCATACACCAGGGTTTGAATCCCCGTAGTAATCCAAAACGTTACCAATGACCAACCTTTTAATTTAAAATTTTCATCGCCTTCGGTTTTTCCTTCTTTAATATAGGTGGTGATCAGTCCTTGTAAGAAGTAGCTGGCTGTAATTAAAAGACAGGCGACGGGAACGATCATAAGTTCCATCCACCACAAATTGAACGTCGCACCCAGTGAATAACGCGCACTTAATACGTCAATAAAAGAAACGATCGCACCGCAGAGGATCATCCCAATAAAATGAAGAATATCTTTGGTTCTTTTTCTGGATAAAAGAGGAGGTTTTACTTTGGGCTGAGGTAATTTCTGATCTAAATAGTGGAGTCTGTCTGCACTTAATGGCTCTTGTAGGTCTTCAGCAGTTAAACCATCTTGTAGGTCCGGGGGAACACCTGGTTTCATATTATTACTAACCCTCCTTTATTATCAGTATAAGAACCTAATATTAAGAGAATATTAAGAGCCCTTGCGAACATTCAAAAATTATCCAGGCTATCGTTTCGGGTATTGCCAATATCCACTAATTGGTTGATTTTATAAAAAATTTAAGCGGTCTTTATCCTCCCTTGCGGGCGGGAGAAGAGGAGGGTCTATAGGTCGCTAAATCGGAATGGCCGTCGTGTCGGCTGAGAGCTCGAACATGGTCATTTATAGCATGTTGGAAGGAGTGTTTTAAAGGGGTTGTTATATGATAATTCATAGACCCTAATACGGAATGCTTAGCCCTCATAACCCGAGCAGCAGGTTCAGCGAGAAAAGAACGATCATATTCTTTATTCGCTGAACACCCATACAAAGCCCCTATCATTAACCCAAATCCTCCCATGAATAAGCATAACCAAGGCGGTACAGGCACTGTCCCAAAACCACCGTTAAAGAAGCTGAATAACACACTGCCTATCATAAAGCCCACGCTACCGAAAAATAGGCCTTCCCGCTCATTCCGAGAGGAAGAAAGAAATAATAAACCCAACAATATTCCCCATCCCGCGGCTCCCCCTACGCCTAACAAGAAGCTATAACCCCAACTGACGTGGTAACAAAAAGCCACAGAGAAAGTGATACAAAAACCAAACACAAAGCGGGGATGCTTCATCACAATAGCCAGGAGATTAAATACTCCCTCAAGGAGCATTTTTATGCCGTTTTTAATAGTGCGTCCCAGTAGAATGATCCCTCTAATACACTGACTCGCCCCATAATGCCACACTCTAATAAAAACACGGGTTAAATCGGTCAGGGGTTTAACGACTTCCCTCCACGAGGGTGCCCAATAATTCCACCATTTTTTTTCAAATAATTTCCAGAATCCCGTTACTTTAAATAACGCATTAAAAGGAATCCAAGCAACGCGCAAAGGCCAAAATAATCCGACTCGAATCAGCAATTTGAATAGATTGCTCCATCCATTTTCTTGGGCGGCATTTAAACGATAGCGAGGTGTGCCTAATGCATAGACTAACGTATATAAAAGATGCCGACGGTACTGATCTCGACGGGATTTTCTGACTACACTGTCTTGATAATAATGGCTGCGAGAATTTCCTATTGCCGGCGTAATACCCGCTGTCAGAGGGGTGACAAACACTTTTCCAGAACAATCTTCAATCCAATCGGATAAACCTAATTGAAAAGCCTTCCTCATCCCTATCACCGCATGCTTTATTTCACTTCCTATTTTTTCTACCAAAGAAATTACCATTTTTAAAAAAATCTCGGAAAAACTGAGGGTAGCTTCCAGTGTCGCATCGCGCATATCGTAATACGTTACGACGGCGCTTCCTTCCGCATAGCCCTGATCAGTGATACGTTTCCACAAACTATAATAACGCCGCATAGGATGAACCCTGACAAAGGGTGATGGGGGAGCTATAAAAGGATTGCGAATAGAATACTGCAACACAGCATTGATACCGAATAAAAAATCGTTAATGGCTCCTCGACCTGTACCGACAAGCTGAGAAGAAGTCACTATTATACGAGAATGTTCCTCATAATCGCCTTGATGTTCTTTTAAAATTCGGTGATTTTGGTCGAATAAATACGTGGCTTTACACGCTTCTGCCTTTTCTATGGCTTGATTCAACAAGCCCCGAAAAATAGCAGGATTGTTAGAGCCGATTGTTAGGTAATCATTCTCACGGCGTGCAGCGCGAAGAATAGCGCTGACTCGATTCGTCACAAAATCTGCGATAAGATTGCGTGTGGAATCACAGCCAAATATTCTCGGCCTTGCTGACTCCGGTGTTACCTGCCTTAGAAAACGATGGCGTAAATGTTCTAATGCTTCGCGATCGGGTTCATAACAAGGGCCTTGAAGCCTCGTGTTAATCGTGGTTAACACCGTCTCATAATCCATACCATGCAATCGTTCAATGGCTTGTAACCATCTCAATCGTTTGATAGCTCGGGCGCAAATGATTTCTTTATTTACACATACATCAGACCGTAAACCCCATTGTTCCTGATCGTGTAATACGTGTAAACGATATTGACCTATATAACCGATCATTTTAGCCGTGAGTGCATCCTCGTTAAAAAGAGTTAATCCTAATGCTTGCAAGCTTCGATATTCTTGCCACGTGATGTAGGCCACCGCGCAACTTTCGGGTAAATAAGCATCTACATTAAAAATTCGAAGAGTGCTGGCCGTACTGGTCATGGGTAACGAAGAAAAAGGATACACTTCTCGAATACCGCGAGTGGTAGCCATAAAAACACGCTGATGAATGCGATTTCGGCCTTTTAGGTCTAAATAATGAGGAGAAGAATTAAAAACAATACGTCCTTGACTCACCAGAGGTTGTCGAATTTCCTCTAAAAATTTAAAGCCACTTAATACTCTCATGGCTATCCTTATGGATGAAGGCAATTATTTTGACTATAACCCCTTTGGGTTAAGATAACATTAAGGCAGGGGCGTTTTCCAAGACTCTGATCAATGAGCCTGCAAGCACTGCAGATAAGCGCGTACCGTGTACGTTAAACCTTGCTCTAAAGCGTCCACTATTAAGGCATGACCAATAGAAACTTCTAATAAGCCCGGTAATCGCGCCAACGGCGGTAAATTATGAAGGTTAAGATCGTGACCTGCATTGAGGCCCAATCCTAAGGTATGAGCCCTCTCGAAGGTGCGTTTTATCGCGTCCAATTCTTTTTCCGGATGGCCTGTTTGAAACGCCTGCGCATAAGGACCCGTGTAAATTTCAATACGGTCGGCGCCTATTTGTTTGGCCAAAGGAAGATCCAGCGAATCAGAATCCATAAAAAGGCTGACGCGAATGCCCCAGGATTTAAGATCGTCGATTATTTTATTCAGAGAGTGGCCTTGAGTTTTAAGATTCCATCCATGATCGGAGGTAAGCTGATCGTTACTATCAGGAACTAAGGTACATTGTGCCGGTTTTACCTCACGAACCAACGCCAGAAAACCGGGATAGGAATTCGTAGGGGTGGAAAAAGGATTGCCCTCTACGTTTAACTCTACCTCAATATGTTCTTTTAAATCAAAAACATCTTGAACACGAATGTGCCGTTGGTCAGGGCGGGGGTGAACGGTAATGCCATGGGCCCCTGCTTCCAATACCCTATCGGCACACTGCAGTAAATTAGGAATATCGGTGATTCGAGAGTTTCGAATAAGGGCGATTTTATTAAGATTGACGCTTAAGTGTGTCATATTTCATTGGGGTGGACGATGGGGATTGAACCCACGACCACTGGTGCCACAGACCAGTGCTCTACCACTGAGCTACGCCCACCATGGTATGTGTCACCTGGATTTTCGCTCTGCTCAATCCAGGCTACTGAAAGGGGGGTATTCTATGCTGATCCTCTAAAAATCGCAAACACACTCTGACAAAAATGCGCGCCTGGCAGGATTCGAACCTGCTACCACCAGCTTAGAAGGCTGATGCTCTATCCAAATGAGCTACAGGCGCATACTACGCGAATAAGCGTATCATTCTATGCTGATCACTTTCCAATCGCAATCCTTTGAGCCTTCTCTGCTGCCTGCCGCTTTAACTTATTTTATTTAATTTTTAGAGTCTTTTTCCAATAATTATTAAGGAGCAACCGGATCCCGGATAATTTCTCGGGTCACAGCACAACGGATCTGCAAGCTAGTATTGCGAGAATGGGGTACTCTTTGCCGCATAAACAACCTCCTGCTGAGAGGGTTAACGGGGTCGCCTAAAAATTTAATAGATTAATTTTATTGGTCGGGGTAGAGGGATTCGAATCCCCGACATCCTGCTCCCAAATGAAATTACTGATAAATGCATCCTTTAGGATCAAGAATTACATTGTATTGTTTTTTAGTATGTTGAGAACAAGTTATAATCTGGTTTCTACTATTTAATATGATGAAATGCTATCGTTTATGATCCCAAAAGTAGCAAATGGGTAGCAAAAATGACGCCCTATTTTTTAAATTTATTGAAATTTTCTCAATAATCTCTAGCATACCCCCTTAAATTTCCATCAGGAAACGTTATGACACAACGATACATAAGTAACTACCTTCATCACTTCATTTCTAGGCAACACCAAAAAAATGATGAAGAAAATTTTAAGATATTAAAAGCGATATTAACCCCTATCAGTGATAATAATACATACTGGCTCTGTGCAACAGGGCCTGAAAAGAAGCCAAATGCCAAGGTTACATATGATAGACCCTACAGAGTCAATAAATTTGGAGAGTTAGGTGACATTAAAGCCGTATGCTTCTGTGATATACCCCTTAACAAAGACTTAGCTATCCATATGAATAAATTTGGAAAATTTGGGATATCATTTAAGAAAGATTTCCTGGTTAAACAAGGTGTCAGACCTGTAACATATATTCCAGAAGGCGGGTTAGTCCAACGAAACCAAAACAAAACACTAACCGTTAAAGACAAACATAAGGACACGGACAAGGACAAGAGATTAAAAATAAACAAAGATACTAAAAAATATAAAGATATTATTGAATATTTTTTAAACCGGCACGATGGATTAGATGAGCTTCTTAACTTATTAGACCAAATTGCTATTAATCAACAAGTTGAAGGTATACGCGATACACTAAAAAACCATATCTCTCTAATAAGAAACATGCTTGAAATTCACATCCTAGGTTACACAATAGTTTTTAATCCTAATATGGACGATCATGATTTAAATAACTATTATTTTGAGCGAGAATGGCGAGTAGTTGGAAATGTTGCGTTCACCATTAATAATGTTGGATACTTCATTGTGCCAACTTATCACTACAGATCAGAACTTATCAGTCATCTAAAAACTACAAATGTAGATGTTTCAAATCGTATACTAACCTTTGAAGAATTTGAAAAATGGCCACAACTTTAAAACTGCAATAGCCACTCAAAAGTAGGCACTATTAAAATTTCTTTACTATCCACTTTAATCACATCAGAAGCAGATTGCGTAATAATTAAACCCTGTTTACAGCTAATTTCATCCATGGCCTTAATTAATGCATTCACCTCTTGTTCTTTTTCTCAAAGTTTAATGTCCACTTACAGTGAACATTATATATGAATTATGTTCATTACTAATGAACAAACAGTCTCATAAAGGTTTATAGCCGATCGAGTAGCAACTGCTAGTAATCCTATCTATAATTAACAGAACTTTTAAGAGAAATTCATTAAAAATTCATGCAACTGCGCCACAGGCACCACTAAACATTCTTTAGATAATTGAATACTTTTTCCACCAAAAGTGACTAGCACGAGTTTTTCAACCGAAGGAAACGTTTTTTTAAAGCTAGCAGGAAGCTTCTCTGGCTGAACATTTTGCATACTCATTTTTGAGTCAAACGCAAGCACAGTGCCTGACTTAGTAATAATCAAAAAATCGATTTCTTCACCTTCTTTAGTACGCCATAAATAAAGCTGCCAATCTTTACCATAATTTTGTATAAACTTTAAAATTTCAGCAAAAACCAATGTTTCAAATAATGGCCCTGCCTGTGGACTAGTCATCAATGGCGTCTCAGCTTGCCAACCTTGTAAACGCGCTGCTAAACCTGTATCTAAAAAATAGAATTTGGGTGTTTTAGTCAATCGTTTGTTTAAATTGCTCGCATAAGGCTTAAGACAGTATACGAGTGCTGTTCGCTGTAAAATACTGACCCATTCTTTAACAGTAACCGCTTGAATACCACTATCTCTCGCAATATTGGCATAATCCAACAACATTCCAGTCCTTGCTGCTAACAAGCCTAAAATTACATTAAAAGCTTCTTGCTTTTGAACGCCTGCACTTAGCACAATATCTTTTTCAATATAACTTCGAATATAATCATTCAGGTATTGAACCGGCGAAAGTGACATATCAATATAGAGCTCTGGCCAACCTCCTTTGAACAAAATCTGGCTGATGTTTAAGTTGGGTAAGGCTTGCTGAATTTCATGAACAGTTAACGTATTAAGATAAAAATAACTTGCTCGACCAGCCAAGCTTTCTTTAATATTTTTGTCCATTAATAATTGATTAGAGCCCGTCATTCTAAATAAAACAGTTAAAGCTTGATTATTTTTAATACGCTCTTTTTTTAGCTCATCAACCTGCCGTTTAATTTCTAAAAATAAATTTGGCACATATTGTATTTCATCTAATAAAACAGGCGGCTTAAATTGTTCCAAAAATAATGCTGGATCACGGTTAGCCAAATGTCGTAACTGTAAATCATCAAAGGTGACTTCCCGAAAACTCTCTCCTGCAAGATGCGACAGCAAAGTACTCTTTCCACATTGACGTGGTCCAAGAACCAACTGTACAGGAATGGTCGTATTTCCAGAAAGCCTAGAGGTAATATCTCGTTCAATATACATCCGACGATTCTAAGTTTCTAGCTTACAATTGTCAAGTTATCTCGCGAAGCCAGGGACTTTTTTAAATTTGCTACTCTCAGATTATATTGGGTAGCAAAAAAGCTACTTTTTTTAGCAAAGCCATGAAGTAAATAATTTTTATTTCATTGATTTTAAAGTAAATTTTTGGTCGGGGTAGAGGGATTCGAACCCCCGACATCCTGCTCCCAAAGCAGGCGCGCTACCAGACTGCGCTATACCCCGTTTATGTCTTTCTCCTGGATTTTCGCTGTGCTCAATCCAGGCTACTATACAGGTGGAAGGGGGATCATACTGAGACATCTAGAAGGCGTCAATGTTCTTGAATATAGATTTAAGTGACGTTACAGTGGGGACATGACAATACAAAATGATGCTACGTTGAATAACCGCGCCGTTATGGAAGTGATTGAAGCCTTAGATCAAGGTACATTACGCGTGGCGGAAAAGAGGAACGACGAGTGGACGGTAAATAGCCTCGCCAAAGAAGCGATTTTAAATTATTTCCGCTTGCAATCGAATGTGCTAATTGAAAGCGATTTCACTCATTATTACGACAAAATTCCTCTTAAGTTTGAGCATTATACAGCAGAACAATTTCAGCAAGGCGGTTTTCGCGTGGTGCCCCCCGCCTGTGTGCGAAAAGGCGCTTTTATTGCGAAAAATTGTGTGTTAATGCCAAGCTATATCAATATTGGTGCTTATGTGGATGAAGGCACTATGGTGGATACGTGGGCCACGGTCGGCTCGTGCGCACAAATTGGGAAAAACGTTCATTTATCGGGCGGCGTGGGCATTGGAGGAGTGTTAGAACCGGTGCAAGCTGCTCCCACTATTATTGAAGATAATTGTTTTATTGGTGCACGATCCGAAATTGTGGAAGGAGTGATTGTAGAAGAAGGCTCGGTTATTTCTATGGGGGTTTACATTGGCCAGAGTACACCGATTTATAATCGCCAAACGGGCGAGATTTTATACGGTCGCATTCCAAAAGGAAGTGTAGTGATTCCGGGTAGTTTACCATCCAACGATGGGCGTTACAGTCGATACGCGGCGATTATTATGAAACAAGTAGATGCTAAAACACGAGCCAAAGTATCGTTGAATGAACTGTTACGTGATTAACCCTTTGCTCTGAGTCCCTTTCTCCCTTCACGTGCCAAATCACCCTTTTGCCATAAAGCCTCTAGCTCTTCATAGGTAAACACTCTTTTACCGTGTACCGTGGCATGACGACAGCTGCGGTCAGTAAGGCTTCGATGATAATAATCCAGGGCATGGGGGCATTTTGAAGCTCGCATCCCGTCCAGGAGTTTACTCCACGCATCCCAGCTATGAGGGACATGCTCTAAGAAAAGTGACAACCCTCGCCGACAGGCATGACGTTCATGCTCAGCCACTAAAGCCAAGGTGGCGATGAGTTTCTTTAATTCAGTGGCTTTATCATCTTCGACCGAAGGATCATAAGCCGTTAATTGATTTAAAGCCCTCTGTAAATGAGCGGCTTTAGCATCCCGCCCTACCGTGGCCCATCGAATGTCCGTCAAATGAAGCATTTCTTCACGACAAAAACTCCTCAAAACAGCTGCTACTTTTCCTAAACTGGCTCGATAATCGCGCTCTTCGGGTGTAGTCGGCAACTCCACCAAACGAACAGGAAGGGTAGATAATGAAACTGATGTAGTAATACGCATAATAAAACTCCTTCATCCCATAGGCCAGCACCCTAGCACTAAAAGCTTAAAATAATCTTAAGAGTATTCTGGAAAATGGTACTCTCTCCTCTTTCCGGAACTATTCTAAACAGGCGTCCATGAAAGGGTAGCCCCATGGGATGATGGTATGCTACTTTTTCAAAGGCCGGGGATGCCTTAATATTCCCTTAATATTTATACGGTATTCTAATACTAATAAAGGGTAATAAAAAGGGTTAAAGAGTATGCGCCGATTTTGTGGTTTAGACATTGATGGCCTTCTGCCTTCCATAACAGCGACTCTGAACACTGCTGTCCAGCGCTATAACTCCCCCCTTTCTTCTCAAACCAGACCTCAGAATCTACAAGCTCTTGAAGAACTTGTGGCTTTACAACACCTACTACTAACCCTCACCCTGCTTCGGAAAAAAAGGCAAGCTGTTGCTGCGGCTGAAACGAAAGAGGAAGAGGCAAAAGAAGCATTACCAGGCCCCGAAGTCCTCTTTTCTCCAGACGAATTAAAACCTCTCTTTGACTTATTTAGGATGCGATGGCGCTGTATTGGAGGGTCCAGTGATTTAAATTACTCCTCTAATCCCGAAAGTCCCGCGAATAAGGCTTATATCCAAGTGGCCACTGCACTAGCAAGCGAATATAAACCTGAGGCTCCGAATCCTGTTGAGATGCTATTGTCATCCGGTTTAGAAGCCGTAGTGGCGCTAGAGGATGAAGACGAAGTCGATGTTCGTCATACACATCCTTTAACCATCTTTGTAGTGAGTGATGATGGACGCCATTTGATTGATCCTCTGAGAGCCCTTAACCAATTTCGTGAGACCGGTCAATGGCTCCTCACTCACAAGAGGCCCCTTGACGTACCCGCCCCCCTTTATGAGCGTCAACATTTATCCCTTGCAGAAATAAATCGGGTCACGCATATGACCCCGCAAATGTTGGACTATTATTCAACGATAATGGGTTATCGTCATGAAATTGGTATAGACGCTCCTCTCAGCGAGCTTGATTTTATTCAAAAGTTTCAAAAAGGCAAGTCTTTATACGACTGTGTGTTTTTATTGGCGGAAAAAATGCGCCAGGGTGGTTTTGGTGTTAGCCCCGAGGGTGTTAGGTACGAAGGAACCGAAGAGAATGCAGGGAATACGGGTTATTATGCCGTTTGTCAGTTTCAGCAATTCTTGGACTTTCTTAGACAAAATTATAAAGACCTCTATGACCAATTAATGGGTTGCCGTATTAGATCTGAACAAGGAGTGGCACTGGAGCCTGATGTAGTAGCAGCATTAGTAGCAGCAGGGGGTATTATTCCTGTTGATCCCCTGGCACCTTCTGCAGAACCAGCTATAAAAACCTTTAATTATATTTGGGACACACGGGTTGTTCGAGCATTTGGTACCTGGGATGAGCGCAATCTTACTACTTGTATGGCGGGTACAGTTGTCGACTTAGACAGAATGCTGGGTAAAGATAGTCACCTCCCTAACCAAAATATAAATTATCCTATCAATGAAGTGTTGCTTTCTGGACTTAGACTTTCGACTGAGGCCATAGCTGCGATAACTACTGTTATTCTTGATGAAAAAGCAAGATCTGCTGCAGCATCCATGGTAGTTCTTGAGCATCCTGAGGCATTATTGGAAAGAGCTCACGCAAGACGAGATTCGCCAGAAGAAGCCCTGGTGCTTCAAAGACAATTATTAACTGAAGGCTTACCTTCTTTAGCCGCTGTAAGCCTTCCCCTTTCAGCAGATGCAATGTGGGAAGATACAATGTGGACGCTTTTAAAAGGAATATATGCTCAGCGAATGGGTGAAGCAAATCCTGCTATTACCTTTTTTAGTCGGGCTGAGCCGATGGTTGCTCTTCTACGTCGTCTTCCACTCGCCCACATTCTTACTTTTCTTGGTTGGCCACAAGTAAAACAAGATTTATTAAAATTATTAGATGCGCACGAATTAGGAAAAGTGCTGGAGGTATTAACACCCCCTCATCAAAAAGCAGTGTTGCTTAAACTTTTAGAAGAAAGAAATGTTTTAAATACTCTTTCTGAAATCACTCTATTTTTAAATAAATTGCCTCCAGCAGATCATGAAAAAGTGATCCGAAAAATAGACAAACGTCGGGTTGAAGGTCTGGACAGTGTCGCCTTAGGTCAGCTGTTAGCATGCCCTTTAACGCCTCGACACAAAGAACGATTATTAACCTGGGTGGTTGAACAGCCCGGGGCTTTAACGAGCTGGGATCAAATCAAATTTTTATTTCAGCACCTTCCGGCTTCGCACCACGAAAGAGCGATTCGAAAAATACAGGAATCTACCATCGAAAATCTGGGTATGGATGATTTAGTGGAACTAATGACATGTCCCTTAACACCTCGGCACAAAGAACGATTATTAACCTGGGTGATGGAAAAACAGGGAACCTTAACCAGTGTAGAGAAAATTATATTTTTATTGCAGCATCTTCCTCCCTCGCACCATGCCCACTTAATTACTCGGGTTGAAGCGCATGGTGAACGAGTAGAAATTCCTGCCCTCGAAGAGGGCCAACCTCCACAAATATTTTATACACCGGGAGTTGTTCATTTATTTAAAGGGAAATTTGCAGAAATATGCCAGGTATTGCGCCTAATTAAACCGTCTGAACAACGAACCTTTCTTGAAAAATTATTCTGGACACCGGAAGGAATGGATTTTGCGACCATTTTACAAGAAGGACTAGGTCAAAATCATTTGCATGAATTTTTTGCACCTGACGTCCTAAAGCCTTCTGCACGAGTCTATTTATTGGATCTTTTAAAACAAAATCCTGCTGTTTTTCCTCGATTAGTGACTACACCGGAGGCATTAATCGCCTTTTTGGCGGTTTTAACAGCACAGGAACAACAACCATTATTTAGACATGTGCCTGTGAATTATCTTGCTCCTGCTTTCACCACGTTAGAACATTTTTCTCAATTATTAGGCGCTATTAAATCAGAGCGCTTCCCGATTGAATCGTTAGTGACCGATGGAATACGAGCATTATTGCAGCAAAAAGACGCTGTGCGGGCTCGCTTAACCGCTCCGCAATGGGTTCAATTGTTGAGATATGTACCGGAAGATCAACGCAGACTTGCTGTGGCGCAATTTACAGTAGAAGAATTAACCACTTATTTTCAACCCTATCCAATGGCCTTTTCTCAATTGCTAGCTTTATTACCGCAAGAAACTTTGCCTCATTCGAATTGGCGTGATTCTCTGGCAGAAAAAAATGAAGCACTAAAACCACACGGAGCTGCAGCAATGGAAGCCGCTCTAGAAGCAGATGCGGCAGCAGCGCACGCAGAAAGACCCGTGCCTCCTCGTGCGGATATTGAGCAAAGACAAGCTTTAGTATCGGTTTTCTTAGGCCTCTATTCTCTGCAACGTAACAAAGGAAGTGATCATCTATCCGGTTGGGGTAGGTTGTTTAGAGCTCCTTCAAAGGTAGACAAAATGAAAAGTACTGCTTGGTTAATAGGAGTTTACGCTAGAACTACTCCGATTGATCTGCGACCAGACGCCGAAAAAGATATTGCTCGTCATATAGTAGTCCTAGGTCAAGGCCGTTTAGGGAATTGCTTAAACCGTCGCGGATTTACTCCTGCAAACGTTGCCATAGCCCTTCGCTGTTAATTTTCTTCAATTTTCAGTAAGATCGTGGGATGTCTGTCATTGAACTCGCCCAAGCTCTCATTCGTTGCCCTTCTGTA
>DATDVD010000041.1:0-4753 GCA_035290065.1 Coxiellaceae bacterium
GCTTAAGACTTCAATCGCTTCAGACGTATACGATCCCTGAGAAGAAGATTTCTTGGCCATAACTATGATTTAATTTTTTCGTTAATACTCGTTAAATTTTCGTAAATACGAAACAGCACTAATACTAATTCAGCACCTAAACGAAACACAATGGGCCCACCGATGAGCATTTGCAAGCCTATGCCTATATTATGGTGTATAAAATTTAAAATTGCGCCGTAGAGTACCCACAGCATCAATAACCAAAAAATGACTTGAACTAACGTGGGGGCTACCATACGTCGAAACAGTAAAAAATCCTTCATGATGATATTCTCCTCTATTCGTGCTATCGTCCTTTTCTAAAGGCCGAGCCATGCTAGCTAAAATAACCCGATTACTATACACAATTGGTTTTTATTGCGCGATCCCTTTCATCTTTTTGCGCTTATACGGCCGCAGCTTAAAAAACAAAGGCTATGGAGAACGCATTGCCGAACGGTTTGGCCATTTTAAACCCCCTTTAGAAAAATGCCTGTGGATTCATGCCGTTTCTCTTGGCGAATCTATCGCAGCTACCCCGTTGATTAAGCAATTATTAGCACACTATCCAAATCTTCCACTGGTGATTACGACCACCACTCCCACCGGCTCTGCGCATATTCAAAAACAATTTGAGAATCGTGTTTATCACAGCTATTTGCCCTTTGATCTGCCTTACTTTATTCGACGATTTATAAACAAAATTCATCCACAATTAATGATTATTATGGAAACCGAGCTATGGCCTAATCTTTTGGAAGAATTAAAAAAACAGCATATTCCTGTGTTATTAGCCAACGCGCGATTATCCGAACGTTCCTGCCAAGGGTACAGTAAAGTAAAGCCGTTGATGCAATCAACGTTGTCTGCCTTTACTACCGTTTGCGCTCAAAGTGTTTTAGATGGCGATCGATATATACAACTCGGTTTAAAACCTAATCAGCTCATGATCACCGGTAATGTTAAATTTGATATGCCTTTGCCAGAAGGTATCAAAGAAAAAGCGGCTGCTTTACGAAAAACATGGAACAGTCAAAATCGACTCATCTGGATTGCCGCTAGCACTCACGAGGGAGAAGATGAAAAAATATTAAAGGCTCATCACCTCGTGCAAACGAAATTTCCTAACGCGCTGTTAATTCTCGTCCCGCGCCATCCTGAACGTTTTGAAGCAGTGGCTGATTTATGTGAGAAAAATGGATTTTCTACGGCGAAACGCAGTCGAAATGCTGTCAACGAACAAACGGCTATTCTTATCGGCGATACGGTAGGTGAAATGATTTTATTCTATGCGATGAGTGATGTAGCATTTGTAGCCGGCAGTTTTAAACCTATTGGCGGCCATAATTTATTAGAACCCGCTGCTTTAGGTTTACCTGTTTTAACCGGACCTGAACTTCACAATTTTAAACACATTAGCGAATTATTATTTCAATCAGGTGGCGCGTTATTAGTAGAAAATGAACTCGAGCTCGGCCATAAAGTCATCGAATTATTTCAAAACCCCACCGAACGCCACACGATAGGCCAAAAAGCTTATCTCGTCGTGCAAGAAAACCGCGGCGCCCTAGAAAAACACCTCACCCAAATCCAAAAAATTTTAAAAAATCCTATGGAAAATAGCCTGATTTAAGACGAATTCAAAAAACCTATCCAGGCGTTTTAACAATCCAAGGTTTGTATTGCTTAAGAACACTCGACAAAGAAGCTAACGCTTTTTGAGCTTGTTGCGGAGAAACAAAATGTCCATATCCCACTTTATACACCGTCACACCTTTTTGTTTTATCGAAAATACATGCAATAAATCCGAAGAAACGCCGGGTTGGGAAAATAAATGGTGCATAAATACATTAGCCCGCTCTGCATTATTAGCAGCATATAACTGCAACGTATACAAACCCGTGGCATTGTTCAGTAATGATTGAGTAGGCCCTTTTGAAGAAGATTGCGAAGGCAAAGTCTTTGCCTTCTCAGAGGGCTTCATCACCACACTACTCAATTGATTACCAGAAGGCGAGGTATCCGTAAACGTTACGGAAGATTTCAACCAACCATTTAGTTCTTCTAAATCCGTCGGCGATAATGTGCCCGCATCTTCCTTCAAGCTAATAATGCTCGCCATATACGTGTATTGGTCATCGGCGTACTGACGCTGGGCAGCATACAATTCGGATAAATTATTTAATACATCTTCCATCGTTTCTGTACCAACCGTATAACCCGCTTGGGTCGCTGTTAAAGAATTACGAGCCGATACAATCGCCTGCGCATCCGCTTTAATCTGACTAATACCCGCCACAATACCTAAATAATCTTTTCGTGTATTATTCACTGCCGTACGATATTGTAACTCACGATTCGCTACTGCCGCTTGATATTGATGCTGCGCTTGAAGGGTACTAAATACCACATTGCCACCCTCTAAAAGAGGAAGATTGGCGGATAAACCCACCGTTCCTGTTTTCGTGTAAACCATGCTACCCGTTGAATTGGTACCCGCACTGCCATAACTCGCGGTGGCTTCCACGGTGGGCAAATGCCCTGAAAATTGTTGACGAATATTTTGTTGCGCTTCTAAGGTAGCAAATTCTTGCGCTTTTAACGCTAAATTATTGTCTTGAGCCGTTTGCACCCACGCATTAATATTTTGAGGGTTAGGTGTAATCAACGGAATATCTTTACCAATACCTTGTAACGATTGGTAACGAGCACCCGTAATAGCCGTTAAATCTTCAAGCGCATTTTCAAGATTATTACGATCGCTGATTTCAGTCGCCACCGTGCTGTCATAGGTCGCTTGTGCTTGATACACGGCTGTAATAGCAATTAATCCCACTTTAAATTTCTCACGCGCTGTTTCTAATTGTTTTAATAAAGCGCGTTCTTCGGCTAAGGTGTATCGCAATTCAGCGGCCGCTTTTAATACATTAAAATAACCCGTCGCTGTTCGTTGCAGTAAATCTTGTCCTGCCGCTGAGTAGGTTGCAGCTGCCTGTTTAACATCATAACGCGCGCCAGCAATACTAAAAATAGTGGCGAAATCAATAATCGGTTGAGTCAAGGTTAAGGTATACGCATTCGTATTGGCATTGCTAGAAGCAGCCGACCCTACTTTTGTATTCGTATGAGCCACAGCGCCTGTTAAATCTAATTGAGGCAAATATTGTGAAAAAGCGATCGGGAAGGTTTGTTTGTTGGCTAACCACGTGGCATACGCCTCTTTATAGGTAGGGTCGCTTTGTAGTGCTTGGTGATACACTTGCATCAAATCATCGGCGTGTGCCGAGAAAACAGCCGTTGAAAGAGACAACACGGCCAGGCGAGCAAGGTATTGAATCCTATTACCCACATTCCTATCCTTTGATCGATCAGTAGTTTATCCAGTTTAGCATTTTTCTCGGGCAATTACCTCAAAGACCCGTTTAAAAAGGGTTAGGCTCTCCTCAATAATCGCCTCGGTGTGAGCCATGGACATAAAAGCCGCTTCAAAAGCAGAGGGAGCTAAATAAAGGCCGTGGTTTAAAGCATGATGAAAAAAACGAGTAAATAGGCCTAGATCTGCTGTTTGAACATCGTCTAAGGAGGAGATAGAGCGTTGGCGGGTAAACACGAAGCCCCATAAAGCGCCTTCTCCTGTCACGGTAAGCGGAATGTTATAGTAATCCGCCGCGGATTGCATACCGTCTACCAATTGTTGGGTACGGCGACCTACGGTCTCATAGAAGCCCGGTTCTTTTAAGGCTTCTAACGTGGCTAACCCCGCTGCCATAGCCAATGGATTGCCCGATAAGGTTCCCGCCTGATAAACCGGTCCCAAGGGAGCGAGCTGATCCATTAATGCTCGTCGCCCACCTACCGCCCCTACCGGCAAACCTCCTCCAATAATTTTCCCCAATACCGTCAGATCGGGCTGGATTCCATAAAGGCCTTGAGCGCCGTGCAAGCCCACTCGAAAACCGGTAATCACTTCGTCCAAAATTAGTACGCTGCCATGGGTTTCACAGAGGGTTTTTAGTCCCTCTAAGAAGCCGGGGGAGGGCTTCACCATATTCATATTGGCTGCAATAGGTTCGACGATAACAGCCGCGATCTTGCCGCGATTAGTCATGAAAAGTTCCGAAACAGACTCTAAATCATTAAATCGTGCTACTAAGGTTTCTTCTAGGTGTGAACGGGAAATGCCTTGAGACGTGGGCATGCCAAAGGTTAATCCTCCCGAGCCTGCCTTCACCAACAAGCTATCGTTATGGCCGTGATAACATCCCTCAAATTTAATGATATTGGGGCGGCCGGTAGCCCCTCTCGCAATCCGTAAGGCCGTCATACTGGCTTCCGTTCCGGAATTCACCATGCGAATTTTTTCGATAGAAGGCAAATAGGTACGGATGCTTTCCGCCAATCGAACTTCCAACTCACAGGGAGCGCCATAACTGATTCCCTTGGAAGCCTGCGCTCGAACCGCTTGAACCACCGCCGGATGGCCATGCCCTAAAATCATAGGTCCCCAGGAACCTACGTAATCAATATAACGATGGCCGTCCACATCATACACATAGGGGCCGTGAGCCCGTTCTATAAAACGCGGCACACCTCCCACCGCCCCAAACGCCCGTACTGGCGAATTCACGCCGCCCGGCATATAATCCTGGGCTTCTTGAAATAAGGCTTGTGAACGCGCCATCGATGTGGGGCTTTGGATGTCTTGCATAGGGTACCTATCCGGCCAAAAAA
>DATDVD010000042.1:0-5749 GCA_035290065.1 Coxiellaceae bacterium
GTTCATCCTTCCCCTCTATCTCCCAGTGGCGCGCCTGTAGTAGGTAGTGGTGCTGCATCGGCATCTGCGGGATCTGCAGCTTTCTCACCTAGTAGTGGGGCGGCTGCCGTTGGGGAAGGTGTTTCTTCTCCTACAGTCGTCGCTAAGTCGCGTACAGCTGCAGATTTAGCTGCTGATGCTCTTTCTGCAAAAGGTGCTGGTGCTCCTCCTGCTCTAGGTCGTGCGGACGCTGCTGCTGTCGCCGCCGCTCCTGCAGCTGCTGCACCTGCACCGCGCTCTCCCTAGGAACTCTTTAAAGAGAAGACTTGCTCATCGTTATCTAAGCGATGAATAGAAAACCCCCGCTTTCACAGCGGGGTTTTTTTTAGGTATACTTAGCCGATATGCCTAAGACTCATTTCGGCTTTCAAGAAGTCGATACCGCTGAAAAAACACCGAAGGTAGCGGAAGTCTTCCATTCCGTTGCACAACGCTACGACTTAATGAACGATCTTATGTCGCTGGGCCTGCATAGGCTTTGGAAGCGGTTTGCTATTCATGCCGGATTATTTCGGCCCAACCAGCGTGTATTGGATTTAGCCGGCGGAACCGGCGATTTGACCCAACTTATTTATCCCCTTATTTTGCCAGAAGGTGAAATTATTATGGGAGATATTAATAACAGCATGCTAGGCATAGGCCGTGATCGCTTACTGGATAAAGGCCTTATAAAAAATGTGCATTGCCTACAACTGAATGCCGAATCCTTGCCGTTTCCTGCCAATACTTTTGATCGCATCATCATGGGATTTGGATTGCGAAATGTCACACACCAAGGTCAGGCACTCCACTCCATACATCGTGTTTTAAAACCAGGGGGGTTAGCAATTATTTTGGAATTTTCCAAACCCGTATTGCCCGGATTAAAACCCCTTTACGATGCGTATTCCTTTAAATGGCTTCCCCAGTTAGGAGAATGGTTTGCGGAAGATAAAGCCAGTTATCAATATTTAGCAGAATCCATTCGTATGCATCCTTCGCAAGAATCATTAAAAACCATGATGCAACAAGCCGGTTTTGAAAATGTACAATACCATAATTTGGCGGGAGGAATTGTCGCCGTTCACAAAGGGTATAAATCATAATGCTGAGTCAACTGATTCAATCGCATTTAAAACACGATCCTGATTTGAAACGACAATTGTTGCCTTTGGTCGGTAAAATCATTCGGCTGGAATTGCATGAATTTGGATGGAGCGGCGATTTTACGGTTGATAAAAATACCGTTCATTTTGCGCGAACACCAATAAAAGCTTCTTCTCCCGATGCATTACTGCAAGGTACCCTGCATGCCTTTATAAAAAGTTTTTTAGCCAAAGGGGACACCCAAACCAATTTTGAGCAGCAATTACGAGTATCGGGTGATATGCGCACGCTCAATCACCTTCAAGCCGTATTAAAAACAGTGGATATTGATTGGGAAGAATATTTGTCGCATTACTTGGGCGATCAAGTGGCTTATCGTGTAGGACAAGGCGTACGCCAAGTAGGCAAACGATTGGATCGAGTCCGCGAAAATTTTCCCACACATCTCAAAGAATATTTACAAGAAGAAATAAAGTTACTCCCCACCCGCTCGGAAGCAAATCGTTTTTATGAAGAAGTCCGGCGATTGCGCGATTGCGTGGAACGACTTGAGCAAGAAGTATGATTATGAAATGTTCGTTTCTACTGTTTAAGGCTCTTTGTCGCCCTGACGTGCTCCCGCTTCACTTTAAAAAACTCCGCGCCTTAAGCTATTTAAATCCAGCGCGTTATTCTCAAACTTCTACCCGGGCTCAAGCCTTGCGAATAAGTTTGGAAAAATTAGGCCCTGTGTTTATTAAATTTGGTCAGGTGCTCTCTACACGTCCCGATCTATTTCCCGAGGATATCATTGAAGAATTTTCTAAGCTTCAAGATCGTGTGCCGCCCTTTTCCTCAGTGATTGTTAAACAATGCCTGGAAAAAACTTATAAAAAACCTCTCGCCGAAGTTTTTCAATCGTTTGGAGAAGTGCCTTTAGCGTCTGCGTCCATTGCCCAAGTGCATACAGCCACATTGTTCAGCGGAGAACGGGTGGTCATTAAAATCGTACGGCCGGGCTTAGAAAAAATGATTCGAAAAAATATTCGTTTTCTGTATCGGTTGGCTAAGTTTACACATCGATGGGGTAAATCCCTGCGTCGCTTACGACCCCTTGAGTTGGTTGAAGAATTCGAGCGCGTGATTATGGATGAACTGGATATGCTGCGCGAAGCGGCGAGCGCTTCTACCTTGCGACGAAATTTTGATAACACCTCGCTTTTGTATGTCCCTAAAGTTTTTTGGGATTATACCGATGTCAATGTGTTGGTGATGGAACGCATTTATGGGTTACCTATTTCACGCGTTGAAACACTGAAACAACAACACGTTAATTTAAAAAAATTAGCTGAAAATGGAGTAGAGATTTTTTTTACCCAAGTTTTTCGAGATCGTTTTTTTCACGCCGATATGCACCCCGGTAATTTATTTGTAGACGTGCGCGATCCGGAGAATCCCATGTATGTAGGCGTTGATTTTGGGATTATGGGCACGCTTACACCCCACGATACGCATTATTTAGCTGAAAATTTACTCGCCTTTTTTCATCGCGATTATTTACGGGTGGCTGAGCTGCATATCGAGTCGGGTTGGGTGCCTAAGCACACACCCGTTAATCAATTTGAAGCCGCCATTCGTACTGTCGCAGAGCCTATTTTTGAACGGCCTTTAAAAGAAATTTCGTTTGCAAAATTATTAATTCGTTTATTTCAAACAGCGGAGCGATTTGATATGCACGTGCAGCCCCAATTATTATTATTGCAAAAAACCTTGTTGAATGTAGAAGGCCTCGGGCGACGGCTTTATCCGGAATTGGATTTATGGACCACAGCCAAACCTTTTTTGGAAAAATTTATACGCCAAGAAAAAAAGCTCGATTCCCCTGTAGCCCTCTTTTTAAATCGCCTACCAGAATTGATTAAAAATTTTCTAGAGGCTCTTCAAAAAATACCGTTAGAAATTAATAAAGAGCAGTAACCTAGATTTTCGGCTTGCCTCAATCCAGGCTACAATGATCGGATTGGAAACACTCATGGCTCCCGTATGCGATAGCTAAGCGCTTCTAGGGCATGTTCTTTTTCAATCGTGGGTGAATCTGCCAAATCAGCAATGGTACGTGCTACTTTCAAGCAACGCCATTGGGCGCGCATCGATAATTTTAATTGTTCAAACATATCTTCTATCCACGTTTTAAGTGCCGTCGAAAATTTTAAAAGATCAGACTGTGGTGTATAAGACAATCGTGCATTTTGGCTTCCTTGCCGTGCCCACTGTCGCTCATACGCTTCTATAACCCGTTGTCGAATTCCAGCACTCGTTTCCGATTCAATCGATTTTGATAGCAGCGTTTTTTTTCGGCGCTGAACCGGTACATACAAATCGATTCGGTCCAACAGCGGCCCCGATAATTTTCGTTGATATCGCTGTATCGAATCAGGCGTGCACCGACACACGCGTAGGGGATCATCTGCATATCCACACGGGCAGGGATTCATCGCTGCGATCCATTGAAATCGTGCTGGAAATGTCAGCGTTTGTTTGGCTCGTGCAATGGTAATAGCGCCCGCTTCCAAAGGCTCGCGTAATCCTTCTAAAACTTGGCGATTAAACTCTGGCAATTCATCTAGAAACAAAACACCGTGATGCGCTAATGAAATTTCACCCGGACGCAGTGGCTGTCCTCCGCCTATCACCGCCACCGCGGAGGCTAAATGATGAGGACGTCGAAAAGGGCGATAAGATTTTGGAGGTGTTTCCTCCGTGAAAGAATAAATCGCCGCCGTTTCCAGCCGTTCGGCAGGCGTTGGGGGCGGCAAAATAGAGGGTAATCGCTCCGCTAACATAGATTTACCGGTGCCGGGTGAGCCCACCATCAACACACTGTGCCCGCCACTCGCTGCAATTTCCAGCACACGTTTTGCGCCTGCTTGACCTTGCACTTGAGAAAAATCCAGTGCTTCAATGAGCGTTTCTTCAATCGTGTTCACGGTTGAAAACACACTCTCAGAGGCTTTAGGTAAAGGTTTATTCATCACCCAATGCTGGCATACATCGGAGAGAGAATGTGCGCAAAAAATAGCCGCCTGCTCACCTAACTCCTGCGCTTCTCCTGCGTGAGCATGCGATACAATTAATGATTTTTTTTCTTTCGTCGCTTGTATCATCGCCGGAAGCGCGCCTTTAACCGGTCGCAATTCGCCGGTAAGTGCTAATTCGCCTAATAATTCGTAATGCGCGAGAGGATCGGCGGGAATTTGTTGGCTGGCTGCTAAAATTCCCACCGCCATGGCTAAATCAAAATGACTGCCCATTTTCGGTAATTCAGCCGGCGCTAAATTAACCGTAATATGGCCTAAAGGAAATTCAAATCCACTGTTTTGAATGGCGGAACGTACACGATCTTTGCTTTCTTTAACAACGGTTTCGGGCAAGCCCACCATCATAAATTTTGGCAAACCCGAACTAATATGAACTTCAACGGTCACACGCGGCGCATTCAATCCATAATGCGCTCGCGTGTGAGCAATGGCGAGTGACATGTTATTTTTCTTTTAATCGGGCTTGAAGCACTTCCACTTTTTCTCGTAGGCGAGCCAGTACTTTAGTTTGTGCATCAAATTCTTCGCGAGTCACTAAATCCATTTTTTGAATCGTGTCTTGTATCACGGCTTTAATATTGTGACGAATGCCAGCTGGCCATTGTCCCAGTTCGGGTGGCAGTGCCTTCAGCATTTGCTCAAGTGCATCATTCAGCGTTTTCATATTTATTGCTTCCTTCCAGTAATCTCTCACGCACAGTAACGTAATTATTTCACTTTGAAAATACCGTGTTTTTATCAAGGAGGACGGCGTTTTGGACTTGGTGCCGGTGTAGCACCGGGTATAGAGGTAACTCCGGGAGTAGCTAAGGGTTCTATTGGGGGGGGAGCACTACCCACGGCTCCCGTATGAGGATGTCTACAAAAGGGTATGCCTTCTAAGGGATCACCTTTATGCTCACCGTGCTGGCGAGAATTTAAATGAAACATTACCACGACTAAAAAAACAAAGCTGACGAATAAAACAGACGGTAAAGCCGGTGTTATCGCGTGGGCGAGAGTTGAGGTTAGCAGGTTGACTCCTAACAATCCTCCGCACCCCAGGGCACTGAAGATACACAGTGCCAAGGCCCAATGTTTCCATTTACGATAAAACGTAGGAAAGAAAGAGCCTTCTTCCGGGCGTTTACCGTGGAGCAACGCTCTATTGTATTGGTAATGATAGTCCGTGGCAAAGCTCGCTAATAAGCTTAGCCAAGTACCTATGGCCGTAATAGTAGCGATCAGAGGAGTGGTGGGTAATAGGGAAACTGCAATAATTCCTAGAAATCCGCCGAGCGTGAGAAATGCCGCGATAAAGTGAGCCGTTCGCCACCGCTGTTGCTGTTGATAGGCAAGAAGTCCTGCCGCTTTAGCTTGCCTTCCTACAAAAGTCACCCCTCCACTTTTTTCAGAATGATGCCCTGCGGGTATAAAATCGTCATCGGGCGGGTCCTGCAAGAGGGGAGCAGGAGGTAGCACATGAGGTCGCTCAGCAGGAATTTCGTCGGGGCTTATTAGCGCATCAAATTGTTCCCTAAGCCCTTGCACTTCCACTACCCAAGAGC
>DATDVD010000043.1:0-4569 GCA_035290065.1 Coxiellaceae bacterium
GGGTACGAAAAAGATGAACTTCTCGAACGTGATTTTTAATCTTCAGTGCAGCTTTAAACATATCCTTACCGATGATAGGGGTGTCCTTGCCCCAAACTCCAAACACGATATATCTGCTCTATTACGATAACACGGACCAGCGGATGGGGGAAGGTCAACGGTGATAAAGACCAAATGGCTTGAGCCTGTTTAAGGAGAGTAGGAGAAAGTCCATCCGGCCCGCCAATCACAAAGCTTAGTCCCCCATAACCTTGTCGCCAGCGTTCACATTGATCCGCTAAGCCACGCGTATCCCAACTTTTTCCCCGCTCATCCAAAGCGATCAAGGCATGGCCTTCGGGCACTTTGGCTAATAATTGTTCCGCTTCTTTTTCTTTCCATTGGTGAGAGGTGGATTGTTTCGTGCGTTTTTCCAGGGGGAGCTCCATTAATTGTACTTTCCAAGGGTGTGAAAACCGACTTGCATACTCCTCATACCCTTGGTTAATCCATTCCGGCATCCGCTGGCCAATCGTAATAATATTAATGTGCATGTTGCTTATAGAGGTGATGCTTTTGGATATATTCTTTTACTTTAGGTGTCACTTCAGGCAAATGATCGCAGTGTTCGCTTTTACAACGTACTTGTGTAGCCGAAATAGCGGAAGGGGGTAATTGTTGAAAGTACACACATCCTGCCGGCACTATTTTTAATTTTTCAGGCTCTTTGATTTCATGAGCGTCCAAGAGAGTTTGAAGCCATTGAGCTTGAGGTAATATAAATCCGGGACGATTGACCACAATAAAGTGGGCTAATTTTAAAAGACCTTGCCAATCTTTCCACTGATTCAGAGAAGCAAAGGCATCCGCTCCCATAATAAAGCAAAGCGATTGATGAGGGCCTACTTCTGTGCGAATGGAATGTAGCGTATCAACCGCATAGGAAATGCCTTCTCGTTGTAATTCGCGATCATCCACGCTTAATTCTGGAAAATCTAACAAGGCTAATTTCACCATATTTAAACGGTCTTCAGCCGACACATTGGGGGACTCTCGGTGCGGTGGTTTTTTACTCGGAATTAATCGCACTTCTTTAAAATTTAATTTTTGTAAAATAGTGTTGGCGATATTTAAATGAGCAAGATGAATAGGATCAAACGTTCCGCCCAATAATCCAATGGGTCTAAAATCAGCCGTCATAGGAATGCCTCCTCATTAAAAAAGGTTTGCCACACAGATGCATCACAATGTCCATTAATAAAAGCCAAGGGTCACCGGGTAATAATCCTTTGAGGGTATGATCGGTTTCTGTGAGTAGCCGAATAAGGGCTTGTAATTGAGGAAAATTCAGTCGTTTTAAGGCAGCTCGTTTGTAGACATTGGTAAAAGGCCATTGATTGGGTAAAAGGGATTCCACGCTTTTCCCTTCTTTTAAGCCAAACAGCACCTGAATTAAATGATGCACATCTTGAATGAGCATCCACAAAATTAAAATAGGCTCTACGCCCTCATTTTTTAATCGCATCATAATACGATAGGCGGATTCTAAATGACCTTGCAAGGCAGCAGCACTTAAATCGTAAATAGTAAATTGAGCTTGATCCCGCAGCATCTTTTGTAAAGCCCCACTATCCACCGATTGGTTAGGAAATAATAAGCTTAAACGTTGTAAATATTGACGCAGTGCCAACAAGTGGCCTTCGGTATACATCATTAATAATCGCAGCACTTTATCATCCAAGGTAATGTTACAAGCAATAATTTGTTCTTTCACCCATTCTTCTAATTCTATCCCCTCTAAGGGCCAAATGGCCAAGGTAGCGCCTTCTTTGTCGATATGCCGGAACCAGCTTGCATTTTTCTGCGCGCCGGTTAATTTGGGGGAGGTTAAAATAAGGCAATGATCGGTGGTCAAATAAGGCAAAAGAGAAAGTATTTCTTCTCCAAAACTTTTATCCAGTTTTAAAGAGACACGTACATCAATAATCGTTTTAGGAGAAAATAATCCTGGGGACTGGAGCGTTTGAAATAAAGCTGCCCATTCTGAGGGGTGATTTAACTCAAATCGTTGACGCTCCCTAAATCCTTTTTCTCGAGCACAAGCAATAATTTTATCGCGCGCTTCTTCTATTAAAAGGGATTCATCACCGTGTAGGTAATAAACGGTGTAAAGTGATTTCGCTAAATGCGTGGACAAATCAGCACGTTTTACTAACATGGGTGTGCCTTTGGAAGCCTAGAATTTTTCATCAGTTGCTGTTGCGTCTTTTGCGTAGTCAGTCGATTCAATAAAAGGGTAATAGCATCTTGTTGGAGTTGAGGCTTAACCAAGGCATCCGAGCTGGCGCTATAAATTTGCTGGGCATTTAGCAAAATGCTTTGATGAGTTTCGATCGAATTCACTTTACTCAAAGGACAGCCGTGCGCATCTAATAATTGGTAATCAAAATGGAATGTATAGGTATAGCTGACTACATCCGAGGTAGAGGTAATCGAGGGATTATTGTGAGAAAAAGCAATGTTGGTAATTTTTAAGGTAACAGGCGCTTTTGTAGCAGCATCCACTACATACACATCCATCGCCGTTAAGGTTCGACGCAAAGAAGCTGAAAAACCAATGTAGGATGGGCCTGTTTCTAAATAAAGAATTCGCAACGAAGGAGGAATATCACTGGCGTTTCGTAAATGGAATCCACAACTGCTTAATAGGAGAAAAACACATGCCAGAATAATCCGATTCACCATACTTTTCTCCTTATTTAATAACAATATTCACCAGTTTTCCAGGCACTACAATGATTTTGGTCACTTGCTTGCCTTCTAAATGTTTTCCAATTTTTTCATCTTTTAAAGCAGCCATTTCAATGGCTTGATGGGTTGCATTCGCATTAACAGAGATGGTGGAACGAAGTTTCCCGTTAATTTGAATCACCATTTGTTTTTCATCCGTTTGAAGTGCATGTTGATCCACGCGGGGCCAGTCAGTATGCAAAATATTTTCTCCATAGCCTAAGGATTGCCACAACGTATGCGTAATGTGAGGTGCAATAGGTGCGAGTAAACGCAATAAAATTCCCATGGCCTCTCGCAGTAATGCTCGGCCGGTTTCATTTTCTTCTTCATATTTACTGATAACATTAAATAATTTCATACACGCGGAAACTACCGTATTAAATTGTTGGCGTTCCATATCTTGATTGGCTTGATGCAAAATCACATGCACCGTTCGTCTAAATTGTTGCTGGGAAGCAGTCAGAGTGTGAAGAGGATTGTGTTCAGATTGAGCAAGAGCGCGAAATGGAGCGGGAAGGGCCGAGGACCACTGCCATAAGCGCGATAAAAAACGATAAGCCCCCTCTACTCCTTGATCCGACCATTCTAACGCTTGTTCTGGCGGTGCTGCAAAAATAATAAACAATCGAACGGTATCCGCTCCGTATTTTTCTATCAACGGAGTAGGGGGGACCACATTGCCCCGAGATTTAGACATTTTACTGCCGTCTTTTAATACCATGCCTTGCGTTAACAATCGTGTAAACGGTTCATCACTGTGAACCAATCCTTGATCACGCAACAGTTTATGGAAAAAACGCGCATACAATAAATGCAAAATAGCATGCTCAATTCCCCCGATATATTGATCCACCGGCGTCCAATAAACGGTCCGTTTATCTAACATCGCGTGTGCTTGGTTGTAGCTGCAATAGCGAGCATAGTACCAAGACGATTCCACAAAGGTATCAAACGTATCTGTCTCTCGCTCCGCTGACCCCTGGCATTCCGGACACGTGGTTTTAATAAAAGACTGATCTTGTTTGAGAGGAGATCCTTGGCCCGTAGGAATTAAGTGCGTGGGTAATATTACGGGCAAATTACTTTCCGGAACGGGCACAGAGCCGCACCGCGCACAATTAATCATCGGAATCGGCGTTCCCCAATAACGTTGTCGAGAAATTCCCCAATCCCGCAACCGATAATTAATCCTCTCTTCGGCTGCTCCTTTTTCACGAAGTAAGGCATAAATGGCCGAATAAGCCTCTTCAAACCTTAATCCGTTGAATTCGCCTGAATGAATTAAGGTGCCTTTTTCTACATGCGCGGCTTGTTTATAGTCCCATTCCACAGGCGCTTGAATCACGGGTTGAATCGGTAAATGATAATGGGTAGCGAATTCATGATCGCGAGCATCGTGCGCCGGCACAGCCATAATGGCCCCTGTTCCATACTCCATTAATACAAAATTAGTAATCCAAATCGGTAATAAAGCTTGAGTGAGGGGATGGTAGGCGTGCAAACCGGAAGCAACGCCATATTTTTCTTGGGCGGCTTGATCCGCTTCGGCCACTTTTCCTTGCGCACACTGTTCTAGAAAATGCGCAATAGCGGGGTTTTTCTCGGCCATTTGTAACGCCAAGGGATGACGAGGTGCGATAGCCAGATAACTGGCCCCCATCAGAGTATCCGGTCGCGTGGTAAACACCGTGACGGTTTCCGGATGATCCACCAGAGAAAATTGAATTTCCAATCCTTTTGAACGCCCAATCCAATTACGTTGCATCGTAATTACCGACTCGGGCCAGCCCGGCAGGG
>DATDVD010000044.1:0-3753 GCA_035290065.1 Coxiellaceae bacterium
ACCCATAATCGCCGACACCGGTGAAGTAAAAAGCGCTAACGTATTCGCTATTAATCCTGTCCATAAGCCCACGTAGACAATATCATCCGGTAATAATTGCGTGTTAGCATCGATAAAGCCGAGGACAATTAAAAAACTTATCAAAACACAGGCGCCTACGGTTTGCTCGCTTATTCCAAATCGATACACGGCGCTGACCAATAAAATACAGGTTAACGCTTCGACTAGCGGATAAATCGGTGAAATGCGTTTTCCACAAAAAGCACAATGCGCTTTTAATAACGCATAACTTAGCAAAGGCACATTATGCCACGGCTTTAAAGCGTTTTCGCACTGAGGGCAATGTGAACGAGGCCAGGTTAAGTGGAACACACGGGTGGTGAAGGTGATAGCTTTTTCTAAATAGTCTTCAGCCGCTGCTTTCCATTGGCGCTCCATTATTTTGGGATAACGATAAATAACGACGTTTAAAAAACTGCCGATGACTAATCCCGAAAAAGCCGCGATTAGGTAAATCCATTCTGTGTGCATCATACGTGTATTACCTTCCCTAATTGAAAAATAGGCCAATACAAGGCTAATACCAAACATCCTATCACGATCGATACCATGATCATCATGACAGGTTCCATCCACGTGGACAAGCGTTGAAGACGCTGATGCAGGAGGGTTTGTGCTTCTTGGCTGAGGTGTTGAAACGTTTCTCGTAACGTACCACTTTGTTCTGCCAGTTCAATCCGGTGGCAATCGGTGTGGGAGAGATGACCGGTGTGGCGCAGAATTTCGGAGAGAGAGTGGCCCTGTTCCAACGTATGCATTGGCACATGCAACCATCGCTGTCCATACGACGTTTCACTTAACTGAAGAGCGTCCAACAGAGACACCTGTGCGTTAAAACACAATGCCATATGGGTATACCAATGTGCGCAAGCTAAATCGGTGAGAAAAAGTTTAATTATGGGAAGGTGTTGAAGCAGACGGTAAAAATAAAACCCTGTATGAGAAGTAAATCGGCGACGAAATAGCATAACACTGATTAACAACAGAATAAAAAATAATAGAAAAGGCAGTTGATGGAGGATTGCAATAACCCCTTGCGTTATTCCGGGCAAGTCGGCGTGAACACTTTCATATAAGGCTGTAAATTGAGGGACGAGCGTGGTAAGCATTACCATACTCATCAGTAGGGTCATTCCCAATAGAAAAATCGGATAACTCAACGATTTTAAAAGCGTTTGTTGCGTGTGTTCGTAAAATTCTCGATAAATAATCAGTTGAGATAAGACCTCGGTTAGGCAGCCGGCTTTTTCTCCCGTTTGAATCAAATGCAGGGTGGTTTTTTCCGTGTGTAGAAAACAACGAGAGAGTGAATCAGCAAGGCTTTTTCCTGCTTGAATATCGTGAACCACATTAGAAAATAAATAAAACCGTCTTTGATCTTGTTGAATCAACAATAAGGCAGTCAGTAAAGGGAGGGAGGCTTGTAGGAGCCCATTTAATTGCTTTAACCATTGAGTCAATAAACGCGAATGAGACAGTCGCTTCATTCCAGTTCTCCTAACAAACGGTGAGCCTCTGTTTTATCAATTTGGTTAAGAGAAGATTTTTCTAAAAGGGTTTGTTTTAACGTCAAAAACCCGTTTTTTAGGGCGTGTTGTTCAATATGTTCTGCCGTTGCTTGGTTCATTAATAACGCCGCGATATCCGGGGTGATAGAAAGTATTTCAAATACTCCTATTCTGCCTGGCCCAGAATATTTTTTAACTAACCGTTGAGTAATAACCAGGTTTAAACTTTCCGCTAAATAATAAGCAGGCACTCCTAATTGTAAAAGACGAATAAGGCTGTGAGTGGCGCGGTGAGTATGCAAGGTGGCTAACACCAAATGGCCGGTTTGCGCGGCTTTTACAGCCATCTGCGCTGTTTCACTGTCGCGGATTTCACCGACCATAATAACATCGGGATCTTGTCTTAAAAATGTGCGCAATAGAGCAGAAAAGGTTAAGCCTAATTCCGGTTTAACAGCGGTTTGTTGAATACCGTCCATATCAATTTCAATAGGATCTTCGGCGGTGACAATATTTAAAGAGTAATGTTTGAGAGCCGTGAGGGCGGCATACAGTGTAACGGTTTTTCCGCTTCCGGTAGGGCCTGTTACTAAAATTAATCCTTGTGATTTTTTAAGAGCTTGTTGAAACAGCGTGTGTTGCAGAGGCAATAATCCTAAGTGGGTCAGGGATAAGTCCCCTGGTTTAAAATTAAATAACCGAATCACTATTTTTTCTCCCCACGACGTAGGGCACGTGCTAATGCGAACCGGAGCCGAGAGGGATTGAAAATAAATCCGTCCATCTTGAGGACGTCTTTTTTCAGCAATATCTAATCGACCGGCTGTTTTAATTTGATTCACTAAATACGGGTAAACAGAGAGAGGCAGTTGTGTTTGTTCGCTCAGTTCACCGTCGATGCGAAAACGCAATCTCACGGAAGAGGCAGTGGGTTCGAGATGAATATCCGAGGCTCGATGCTGAAGTGCCAGATTTATTAAGGTATTTAAGGGTTCTTTAAATAAATCTTTCCAGAGATCCAAATGGCGATGAACGTGTTGCAACATTTTTTTTAGCCACGGGGTTTCTTTAATCACGCAGGTAATATACCGTTGCGTTAAAAATTGCACGTGGAGACGCGTCTCTGGGGAAAGTTTTTTATCAGAAGCAATTAATAAAGAGATAGGCGTTTGTTGTAGGGGAAGAATGTGATAGCTGGAAATCAACTCCGCGTATTCATGACAAAGAGCCCAATTAATTGACATACCCTTTTTCCACCGCGCCGCCTGCGGTTTGCCACTGTAAGGTGTCTGATTCTAGGGTAGGAATGAGTTGATAAGTGTCGTCTTCCGTAATGCCATATTGAGAATTAGGGATGAGGGTAATGATGCCCCCTTCGGTGCGAATGATATGGATAAGGTGGTGGTTTTCGTCTAGTTTGTCCGGGGGTACACCGTTATGCCCCCCATTACACGCCGATAATTCCCCAGTTTGTTCGTAACACACTTCAACGCCTATTTTATAAGGAGAAGCGTTCTCCACGATTTCCACGTAATGGGCTCGTCGTGTGTAATTTTGGTATGAGGGAATAGCCATCACCAGCAAAATGCCCATGATGGCCATTACAATCATGAGTTCAAGTAAGGTAAATGCTTTTTGGGTAACCATAGCGTGTTTATAAAATCAATCCGGTAGCTTGACAATACCGTGTTTTTAAGCCGCTTCTTGTGAAAGCGGAGGGGAAATTAAGCTTGCACTTCGCTTCATTTCAGGTAAAGTGTTCATAATATGAACGCCTTAGGGGCATTAGGATTAACATCATCGCTCATGGCCGAATTTGATTTATCTACAACGGAAGTCGTGTATGCAGACAGTCTTGAAGCATTGGAATATGCGTTTGAGCAAGGCGTTCCCAGACACGTTCCGGTTAGAACGTCCGCGCCTCGATTAGTATTAGACCCGCCAGCGGGGCTCACGATTCATCATTTAGAAGCGCCTATTAAGCCCACGGAGGTGGAAGCTTTATTGTTTCAATTGTCTCAAGCAATTCCTCTGTTGAGAGAACAACTGTTGCAAGCGGGTGTAGACTATTATCTCGCGGATAGGGTATTGGTGGTTTGGTATCGAAAAACTGCTCATTGTCTGTATAAATTATCGTGCCTTCAACCCGACGATTATGCTAAACGGAGTGTAGTGGCGGGACTGG
>DATDVD010000045.1:0-2951 GCA_035290065.1 Coxiellaceae bacterium
GTGTGTCGTGTTTTAGCTGCAGATTTTAAATTATTCCAAATCACGTCAAATGATGCCCCTCCGTTGATACGCTTACGAGTTTGATTATGCCATTCACGTGGGCCGTCCAAGGAAATTTGGAAGGAGCGAACATCATAGCGAATCAATTTTTCGAAGGTACGCGGCGCTAAATTAAAACCGTTGGTGGTCATACTACCGGAATACTGTAAATAAGGATAATCTCGCTTTAAATGATGCGCATGTTCACTGATGTCATAGACCACATTTTTGGCAGCCAAAGGTTCACCCCCAAACCATTCGATATTCAGTGTTTTTAATTCAGGGGCTCGTACATTCAGTAATTGTTTAATACCTTCCACTACATTAATCGGCATTTTTCCAATGGAAAAATCCTCATAACAATAGGTACAGCGAAAATTGCATTTTTCTGTTGGCATTAAAATTAATCCCAATTGCTGGTTGCTTAAGCAACCAGCAAGAGATTCCAAGGGAATAGCATTGTTCATGGTTTTCTCCTGGAGGTTTTTATTTAACACGTGTGAGTGAGCGTAGCACCAACCACTTTGCCTGTTATTTTGGACCCTATTCCTACACACACTTCTGCACCGGTGCCTCCTACTGTCAGATTGCCATCCACCACGGAATTATTCTGCAAAACTACTCGAATATTTTTTCCATTATCACTCGAGGGGACGGTAATGCTGTGGGTGTGACTCCCATCTACGGTAATATGAGGGGATAAAATGGTAGCGTCGTGATGAATATCCGTATGAGTAAAATTAACATTTCCACTGGCAATGCGAATACTACTGCCTTCAATACTCGATTCCTTGAGGGTGACAGAGCCAGAGGAAACATCTACGTCATTTAAATGGGCATGGCTGCCATGAAACGTGCCTGCATCGACTTTTAACAGTTTATTGACCGTAGTGCCTGATAAGTTTAAATAGCCATATTTCACATCGGGCAATTGATCGATCATGCCTTTTCCACAGCGTAATACACCGGGAAAGGAATGGCACACTTCGAGCGAAAAGGCACTGTTAACGACTAACACCATCGCGACGATTCCATATTTTTTTAACATCGACATTCTCCTGTTGGTTTAAAAACACGGTATTGAACTAAACAACCCGCGCTTACTACTCTAGTGAAACTATTAAAAGGGTCAATACCGTGTTTTTTATTCCCACTCGTCGCTTATTGCCCATGGTGTTACAGTCAGAACTCTCTGAATGCGCACTGGCTTGTTTATGCATGGTGTTTAATTTTTATGGATTTCGTTGCTCGCTTCGTTCGTTACGAAGATTGTTTCCCTCCTCTTTAAAAGGCACTTCTGTGTTTGATATTAAAAAAGTCAGTGAATACTTTGGATTTGGAATAAAAATTTATCGATTAGAAAGGGATCATCTTTCTAGTATTGCTCATCCTAGTATTTTATTTTGGGATACTAATCATTTTGTGGTGCTTAAAAAAGTGAAAGGCCCTTGGTTTTATCTTCACAATCCCGCACGTGGAATTGAAAAAATACATCGGGATCAATTAAGCAATCACTTTAGTCGAATTGCTCTAGAAATTTATCCTCCTGTTTCTTTACCAGACCTTTCTAAAGAAAAAACGTGGAGTGGGATAGATTTTATTCGAAGCATACCTGGTTTTAAATCAGGGTTAGCTAAAATGATGCTCCTATCTCTAGGCTTGCAAATCGCTGTGCTGTTGTCGCCACAATATATTCAGCGCATGATCGATGGTCTTTCACACGCTCAAAATAATACCTATTTTTTACTGTTATTGATTTATTTCTTCACTTTGCACAGCGTGGAGTGCGGATTGGATTATGGCAGAGCATCGCTTATACAAACCTTCAGTTATCACCTCAATAAAAAAATGGCTTTTCGGCTATTAGCCCATTTAATGCACCTTCCTCTTTCTTTTTTTGAGAAAAATAGTTTGGGGGATATGGTTTCTCGTTTCACTTCCTTAGAAAAGATCCGAACTCTGGTGTCCACTCATTTTATCGAAACGATTATTAATGGGTTATTAGCCTTTATCACCTTACTATTTTTGTTTCACTACCAAGGGTTTTTAGCCTTGATCGTTACTGTTTCGTGTCTTCTCTATTCTCTTGTCCAACTTTATTTATTGCCTACACAACGTCAGACGATTTATCAAACAATCCAGTACGGGGCTAAGCATCATTCGTTACTTATGGAATCGATTCGAGGAATGATGACATTAAAATTATTCTCGAAAGAGAAGGAACGAATTCAACAATGGGAAAAAGAATACGATAGCTATTTAATTTCGAGCCGACACTTTAGCCAACGAAATAATCAGTTAGCTTTTTTAAAACGGTTTTTAACAGGGGGTGAGCTTATTCTGATAATTTATCTGGGAATTTTTCAGATTCGACATCATCGACTCAGCCTGGGTCAGCTCTATGCCATTTTATTTTATCGACAAATTTTTACACTAGCATTTTATGAATGGGTAGAAAAACTCCTCGAATACGGTGTCATTAAAACGCATATTAATCGGCTCACGGATATTTTTGAGCGAGTGATAGAACAGGATTCTTCTCAAATTATCGATTGGAATCCTCCTATTATTCAACTAGAGGCTAAAAAAATAGGGTTTTCTTATGATCGATCGAAATTTCTATTTCGATCGATCAGTTTTACCCTGATCCCTCCCCAAACATTATTAATCCAGGCTCCTTCCGGTACGGGAAAAACGACACTGTTTAAATGCCTTATGAAACTTTTACCCTTATCCGAGGGAAAAATCCTAATCAACGGCGTTTCTCTTCAAACTATTGAAGTGGCTAATTACCGAAAACGATTGGCTTCCGTGATGCAAAATGATATTTTATTTTCAGGTTCCGTAGTTGATAACATTGGTTTTTTTGACAAGAAACTCGATCCCGTCAAAGTTATTCGTTCCGCCAAAAT
>DATDVD010000046.1:0-11982 GCA_035290065.1 Coxiellaceae bacterium
GGGAAGATCCCGATGTTTTAAAATATACCACGCGCTAATGGCCAACACGAATAAAGAACCCGTGACATAGCCCGCTGCTAACGTATGAACAAATCGAACTTGTGCATCGGGATTAAGCCACAGTTGTGACCAACTCGTAAATTCCACACGCATTGTTTGGAAATTAAATCGCGCACCCACGGGATGCTGCATATAACCATTGGCTACTAAAATAACTAAGGCCGATAAATTAGAACCTACAGCAACCGCTAGCGTGGCAAACCAATGGGCTGATTTATTTAAACGGCCCCACCCGAAAAAAAACACGCCGAAAAAAACACCTTCTAGCATGAATGCTACGATGCCTTCAACAGCCAAGGGTACACCAAATACATCGCCGACATATTGTGAATAATAAGCCCAGTTTTGTCCAAACTGAAATTCTAGTGTTAAACCGGTAATAACTGCCATCGCGAGATTAATACCAAATAATTTTCCCCAAAATTGGGTCATATCGCGGTAAATTTTTTTCCCTGTAATAATAAACACGGTTTCCATAATCAACAAAATCCACGACATACCCAGAGTTAAAGGAACAAATAAAAAATGAAACAAAGCAACCATACCAAATTGAAAACGCGATAATACAACAAGATCAGGACTTATCATTTAGAAGTTCCCATAGAAATTGGATTGAACAATAAAATATGCTTAACCACCTCGGAATCGGATAAATGTTTAACCGGCGGATGGGAAAAGCAAAGGCCCCATAAAATAGAAATAGCAATAATTTTTCCTACCAAAATAGCAGAAATTTCCACTTTAAAACGTTTTTCGGAAGAAATGGGATTTATAGCCATGAGGGAAACATTATAAGAGGGGAACTGCAGCGTGTCTAGCGATCTCCTGTAAAGCTAACACCCATTTTTCATTATTATTTAAGCAGGAAAGCAAATGAAACTCATTCCCACCTAGTTGTTTCCATTGTTCTTTTGCACGAATCCCTATTTCTTCTAGGGTTTCTAAGCAATCGATTACAAAAGCGGGGCAAATAACCGCAAGATTTTTCACTCCCCTTTTCGCCAATTGTTGTAAGACCTCTGTCGTATACGGTTGAATCCACTGTTGGGTGCCTACTCGGGATTGGAAACTGACGCCATAGCGTTCTGGAGACAGACGAAGCGCCTGTGCTAACGCATGAGAAGTGGCATAGCAATGCGCGCGATAACACTGCTGATTTTTCGGCCCGATGGAAGGACAAGGCTCTCCTTTTTTGCAAGCAGGTAAAATAAATCTTTCTACCCGCTGAATTTGCTGATAAGGCAAACCATGATAGCTCATCAGTAAATGATCGACTCGATTTAAATCAAGTCGAGTACGAATGCTATCCGCTAATGCTTCAATATAAGCGGGATGTTGATAAAAAGAGGTAACGACTTTTACATCCCGAATAATAGTTTGTTGAGCGGCCCACGCTTTAACGACCTCAAGGCTGGATTTTGTTGTGGCTTCTGCATATTGGGGATAGAGGGGAATCACTGTGATAGTACGACAGCCTTTATTTTTTAACTGTTCCAATGCGAACGTAATAGAAGGTTTTCCATAGCGCATTCCATATACCATATACGTATTTTCTCCTTCGACACGCTGCAAAGCCTCTGTCAGTTCCTCCATTAATCGACGCTGAGGGGACCCTTCCTTCGTCCAAATCGCTGAATAGGCCCGGCGCGCCACAAAAGCGCGGCGCGGTATAATGAGACCATATACTAATAAATAGCGCAAAAAAGAGGGTAATTGAATAACGTATCGATCCGTCAGAAATTCACTTAAATAAGCTGCAACGGAAAAAAGACTAGGCCGAGAAGGAGTGCCTACATTGATGAGAAGAATACCCTTATTCGGCGTGGATGCGTTCTGCAATGATTTCATACGATTCAATCACACGGCCTAAGTCTTGGCGAAAACGATCTTTATCTAAGGATTCACCGCTCGCCTTATCCCAGGCACGAAACGAATCAGGGCTAATTTCATCGCCTAAATAAATGCGACCCTCCCTCCCTACTCCAAATTCATATTTGGCATCCACAAGAGTCATGCCACCTTTTTCAAATAAAGGAATTAAAAGCGCATTAATTTTATACGTGAGTGTCTGCATGGTTTTTAATTGATCTTCCGTCGCCCATCCAAATTGAATAGCGTGTTGTGCATTAATCAGAGGATCGTGTAAGGCATCATTCTTTAGAAATAGCTCAAATAAAGGGGGATTTAATACTTGTTTTGCAGGAATCCCTAATCGACGACATAAACTGCCTGCTGCGATATTGCGAATAACACATTCAACAGGCACCATCGTTAAGCGTTTGACGATAGCCTCCGTCGATGATAGTAAGGATTCAAAATGGGTTGGAATTTCGTTTTGATTTAACAACGACATTAAACAAGCGTTGATACGACAATTCACAGCACCTTTATGCAGCAGCTGTTCATGCTTAACACCATCAAACGCTGTGGTATCATCCCGAAATTCTGCAATTAAAAAATGAGGGTCTTGCGTTTCATACAGGGATTTAGCTTTACCTGTATAAAGTAATTTTCCTTTTTGCATGGGAATTTCCTTATTGCAGCGTAGGAGGTTTAAGAGAAGGCATTGAATTACTTACCGGTCCTTTTAAGGGAGGAATAGGATAATAATTTTCCCCTCGCGTCATAGTAACGCCCGCTGGAATTATGAGGGGTTGCACTTCTTGATCTTCGGATAAGTATTCTCGATTTTCCGGCGGATGACAGGCCACTAAGGCCACACTGAGGGTACCTACCCCTATTAGGTTAGCCCATTTCATAGATATGCTCCTCTAGCTTAGCCCAGCTGGTTTTTAGCAGTTCGTGGTGTTTTTGGGATAAAGGCATCAGGGGTAATCGAATACCTGCTTTTATCCGACCCATGTGGTGCAATAACCATTTCACCGGAATGGGATTGGATTCTACAAATAAAACCCGATGTAAGTCTACTAAAGCCTGATTAATTTTACGCGCCTGATCTTCCTGCCCCGTTAAAGCCGCATCACATAGCTGACGCATCAAACGAGGCGCAATGTTAGCTGTCACAGAAATCACTCCTTGCCCACCGGCCAACATAAACTCCATAGCGGTGGCATCATCCCCGCTAAATAAACCCCCTCGAAAACCCAGTGAATGGTACGCCGCTACTCGTTTTACCTCCCCTGTCGCCTCTTTAACTCCAATGACTTGAGCATGCGTATTGGCAATTTCAACGGCTGTTTCCGGCAATAAATCACAAGCTGTTCTTCCAGGCACATTATACAGTAAAAGAGGCACGGGAACGGCCTCAGCAATCGCTTGAAAATGGGCTTTTAAACCCTCTTGAGTAGGCTTGTTATAATAGGGCACTACCACCATGCAAGCATCCGCGCCGAGTTCATAAGCTTGTCGGGTATTTTCAATCGATTGTGCGGTGCTAAACGTGCCTGTCCCCACTATAACCGGAATACGGTTATCCACGTGCTTAATCACGGTGGCTACCAGAGAGTTTCGTTCTTTTTCCATTAACGTGGGAGATTCGCCGGTGGTTCCCCCAATCACTATCCCTTGTGTCCCACACTCCAAATGCCAATCAATAAGGCCTAAAAGAGCTTCCTCATCAATGGAGTCATCCGCTTGCATAGGGGTAACCAATGCTACCCAAGAGCCTAAAAACATACTAGCCTCCCCCCTTTTTCTCGAATAACTCGATTTTATGCTAAACTGGCCTAATTTGAAAGCCGTACAACCCCTCCTCCTTCCTTCTCTTGGTAAGGGAACAGGTGCGAGGATGCACGAAAGGACTGCAGAAAATGCTGGATAGTATACTCTCTAATGAACGAGTGGCTCTATTGCTTACCGCTTTGATACCTACGGTGGGGCTAGCAGCCGGTTTTTGGTTTTTCTCGCGCAAACAAGCACAAAAATGGAGTGAAATTCACTTCCATCGTGAAACCATTGTGGCATTGTTTGAAAAGCAGCAACACCATTTTCATGAATACCAAATTAAAAGCCTAACCACGCTGCAAGATTCCCTTTACAAAGGCGTGCAAGGACTTCGAGAACAGGTAACTCACTCCTTGACGATTCACTCCGATCAATTAAGCCAACGCGTCGAAAAACTGACCGCCGATACCAACGAACGTCTTAAAGAAATCAGCGGACAAGTTGACAGACGATTATCCGAAGGCTTTGAAAAAACAACCGCTACCTTTACAGACGTGATGAAACGTTTAACCATTATCGATGAAGCCCAGAAAAAAATTACGGAACTTTCCAGCAATGTCGTGAGTTTGCAAGAGATCTTGTCGGATAAACGTTCACGTGGCGCATTTGGAGAAGTACAATTAAGCGCATTAATCCATAACATGATTCCCGATAATCATTTTGAATTACAATGCACTTTATCGAACGGAAAACGAGTGGACTGTCTTTTAAAATTACCCGCCCCCACGGGAAATATTGCAATTGATGCTAAATTTCCTTTAGAAACGTATCGACTCTTATCCAATGAAACGCTTTCAGGGATTGAAAAACGCCAAATAGAAGCCCAATTCAAACAAGACATTAAAAAACATATCCAGGATATTGCCCAAAAATACATTATTCCCAATGAAACAGCGGATGGCGCGGTGATGTTTATTCCAGCCGAAGCTATTTTTGCAGAAATTCACGCGCATTATCCAGATTTAGTGGAAATAGCGCATCAAATGCATGTATGGCTAGTCTCTCCTACCACGTTAATGGCTATTTTGACGACGGCTCGCGCCGTTTTAAAAGATGCCGCCACACGAAAACAAGTGCATATCATTCAAGAACATTTGGTCGCACTCGGAAAAGATTTTGATCGTTTTCAAAAACGCATGGATAATTTATCTAAACATATTACTCTTGCTAATCAAGACATTGAAGACGTCCATAAGTCGTCCTACAAAATTACCAGTCGCTTTCAAAAAATTGAGAAAGTGGAATTAGGAGAACCAGAAGAAGCCGCGTTACTCGAAGACACAGAATAATCCTTCGCAAACCCATTGGCGAATATGAGCTCCTACCCATCCAATGACTTCCTCTTCTGGCATATATTAGAGAAAGCTCTCGCATACCGCTTGAAAAGGTTTCTTAGCCTCAATTAATTCATGCAGTACTAATTCAAGGGGCGATAATGCCCGATAAAAATTTTCTACACCATATGCCCATATTTGAATCCCTACTGGCAAAGTTATCGATTGAGTACCTATTTTTTGCTGATGGTGAATCAACGAAACCCATAAATCTAGCGTATTATACTCACACTTTATTAAACGGACATACGGCTGAAAACGAAATACGAGTGTCTCCCAGGCAGAAGGATCCATACGCGCCAAATCTTCAAGTGTTAAAGTGATTTCACGTCTATCCACCAACACTTGATTGAGTATCCATTCAAAATCTGCTAATTCTCCTAAATACGCCTCATTATGTTGATGTATAAATGAAGGGAAATGTTTTCCTAACTCACGAATGGAATAATACGTAGAGCGTTGAGAGCGCAAATAAGCTGTCACTATTTTTGAAAAATTTTCCGCTCCTACCCACGCTTTAAAGGCTCTAAAATCATTTCCCAAGATATCCAGAAAACGATAAAAATAACCTCGTTTGTAAATATCTAAACGTTCGCCGATCTCTCCGATTGAAGGTAATTGCAATGTAGCTTCAATATCTGACACTTCACCCAATATGTACCGTTGAAAAGCCTGTTGCAGTTCTTTAAGCGAATTCATAAGCGTTACAATAGAGCTTTTTAGCTCGTTTTAATTCTTCCACCAGTTCTTCTAAAGGAGGAATTTGATCGTCTCGTTCAATCAAAATAGAAGCGTTAGGAAAATATTGAATCGCTTGATGATACAATTTCCATACTTCTTCAATCACTGGTTGATCATGTGTATCAATAATATAGTTCGAACAATGTTTATGGCCTGCCAAATGGAATTGTTTCACTGCTTTTGAAGGCACACCTTTTAAATAATCCTGGGCGTTAAAATTATGATTAAAACTACTGACGTAAATATTATTAATATCCAATAAAATTTCACAGCGGGTTTTTTCCACCAAACGTGTTAAAAATTCCCATTCTGACATAGTAGATTGCGTGTAACTGACATACGAAGAAGGATTTTCCAAAATCAGCGGCTCTCCCAGAAAATTCTGCACCTGATCTACACGCTCGGCTACATGCATAAGACAGGATTCGGTATAAGGTAACGGCAATAAATCATGGGTATTATAGCCATCCACACCCGTCCAGCATAAATGATCCGAGATCCAGCGCGGTTTAATTCGATCACGCAATCGTTTTAAATCTTTTAAATAAACGGCATTAAGAGGATCCACGCTGCCAATCGACAAGGAAACCCCATGCATCACAATAGGAAAACGTTCTGCAATGGCATCTAAATAATGCAAAGGAGTGCCACCCGGCACCATATAATCTTCAGAAACAATTTCAAACCAATCAATGTCTGGTGGGCAATGATCTAAAATCGTTTGATAATGACAAGGCCGTAAACCAATACCAAATCCCAGAAATAAACAGGGCTCTTGAGAGAGCCCTGCTTGAATAGATTGCTCTAATGCATCCATCTTAGTGCATGCGGTCGTAACCAGCGCTGTCAGAAGAAGTAGGCGCAGAAGGGTTAGCAGGCGCCGCTGGTGCAGCCGCAGAACCTGCAGCAGGAGCTGGAGTAGTTGTAGGCGCAGGTGCTTTAGCACCACAAGAATTGGCTGTTGTTGCAGCGCCTTGTGCAGGCATAGCAGCCGTAGTAGCAGCAGCAGCAGGCGCTGTCGTGCTAGTAGCAGCAGCAGGCGCTGTAGAAGCAGGTGCACTAGCTGTCGCATCTTTTTGACAACCCATTAAAGAAGAAGCCACAACAGCGGCTAAAATCATTTTTTTCATAAGTAAAAACCCTTTATAAAAGTTAAACAAAATCCTGCAAGCAAGATTGCGGTGCCTATCTTGCAAGAAAAGTCTGCAAATTGCAAGCGGATGAGTGACTAAGACAGCACCTTAACCAAAGCCACCAGCTCCCGGACAGAGACCGATAATTGCGTAAAATCCATACCCTTGGCATGCCGTAACCGGGTTAAAATAGAGCGCCATCGTTTAACCTCTTTTTCATGAAGGTCAAACCATTCCTGTAATCGACCATGAATGCTTTGAGCATCCATTTTACAGCGCAACACAGAAGTAGTTAACGCTCGATGGGCTACGTCTACATCAGCCTTAAGAGAAGCTTTTCCCAACACCGACCAATGGTCATCAATCGGAAAATCATCCACTTGGGCTCGGAACCACAGCAGATCTAAACGATCACCTACCGCAAAATAAATTTTAGCCACTCGATAAATATCCAGCTGCCGAGACGATTTAGCAATCTGCACAATATTCAAAGCATGATACATGGGATGCGCATCAACGATTGTCGTCGATAAAGCCAACGGCACACCTGCTTTAGTAAAATTTTCAATATTCTTCTCTAACCGTTTTTTATCTTTGGCCGGTAAAATTTTAGGCAGACGATCAAACAAAATTTCAATGGGTTTTGAAAACTGTTCAATCATCTTTTCAATAGGCAATGTGCCATGGTGATTACGCAAAAACCAACGAGTAGCCCGACGAATCGCACGAATGCCTAATAGCATCATTTGATACTGTATGTCAGTTTTTACCTTATGATCCAACGCCTTTATCTGAGCAATCACTTCTTCCATATGGAAAATATGAGCTGAAATAAGAAACGCATGCACAATATCCGCAATAGAAGCCCCTGTTTCATCGTGCATCTGGTAAATAAACGTAATACCCATATTGGAAACAATATAATTACTTAATTGTGTAGCAATAATATTTCTCGCCAAATAATGGATTTGTTCTTGGCGCTTATATTTTGTAGCCATAATGGGAGGAAACGCACGCTCTACCATTTCTGCTATAAAAGGCAATTCAGGCAAAGAACTGTTTAAAATGGAATGTTTCAAAATAATTTTCGTATACGAAAATAAAACTGCTAATTCAGGCCGCGTGAGTCCTTGATGCTTGGATTTTCGATCTATCAATGTTTTATGGCTAGGTAAAAATTCTAATTCACGATCAATTTTTCCTTCTTGATCATATTGATTAATATAACGTATATATAAATCCATATGATCCGGGGATACAATTTTTGCCAAACTAATGGCAAAATTTTGCTCGTAATTATCCTGTAAGACTAATTTTGACACATCCGGCGTCATATCCACCAACAATTTATCGCGTTGATTCATGGATAAACGAGAATGACGAACCAGCTCGTTTAAGAGAATTTTAATATTGACTTCATGATCTGAGCAATCTACACCGGCTGAGTTATCAATAAAATCAGTATTCACTTTTCCGCCGTGTAGTTCATATTCAATACGACCCAATTGCGTGCATCCGAGGTTACCTCCTTCGCAAATCACACGAGCCCGCACCTCCTTTCCATCCACGCGTAAATTATCATTCGTTCTATCTTCTACCTCCATGTTACTTTCAGAGCTGGCTTTAATGTACGTGCCAATACCACCGTTCCACAATAAATCAACTGGGGCTTCTAAAATGGCTCGAATTAACTCATTGGGCTCTAGAGCCTCCGCCGTAATGCCTAACACTCTTTGAACAGGCGCTGAAAGCTTAATCTGCTTCATGGAACGTTCAAATATACCGCCGCCTTTTGAAATACACTCTAATTTATAATCAGCCCACGTCGAACGAGGCAAATTAAATAACCGCTTTCTTTCTTCAAAACTCATTTGAGGATCTGGATCAGGGTCCAAAAAAATATGCATATGGTTAAAGGCTGCCACTAACTGCAAATGAGGAGAAAGCAACATTCCATTTCCAAAAACATCACCACTCATATCGCCAATACCCACTGCCTTAATAGGCATGGTAGATAAATTAACACCTAATTCTTGGAAATGCCGCTCTGCCGATACCCAAGCACCACGCGCTGTGATACCCATTTTTTTATGGTCATAACCACTCGAACCACCGGAGGCAAACGCATCTTTTAACCAAAAACCGCGTTCAATAGAAATACTATTAGCGATATCCGAGAAAGTAGCCGTTCCTTTATCCGCTGCAACTACCAAATAAGGGTCGTCTTTATCATAACAAACCGTATTAACCGGTTTGACAATTTTATAATGCGTTTTTTCATTTCTCTCATCACTCGGTTTCAAATTATCCGTGATGTCTAACAATGCACTAATAAATAACTTATAACAGCGGATACCCTCTTCCAACATAGCATCTCGCTCTTTCGATACAGGCAAATGTTTGGTCACGAAACCACCCTTTGCGCCTGTCGGAACAATCACCGCATTTTTCACTTGTTGAGCTTTCATTAGCCCTAAAATTTCCGTTCTAAAATCTTCCAAACGATCAGACCAACGTAATCCACCTCGAGCGATAGGCCCTGCTCGCAAATGTACGCCTTCAAAACTCGGTGAATAAACAAAAATCTCAAACATCGGTAAAGGTTTTGGAACTCCATAAATTTCTTTTGGGTTTAATTTTAATGATAAATAAGGTTTCGGCCGCTGATTGTCCAATGTTTGATAAAAATTGGTTCTTAAAGTAGCGCGAATAATATTGTAATACGCTTTAAAAATTCTGTCTTTGTCAAGAATCGTAATAGTATCCAGCGCTTTGAAAAAAGTTTTCTCAATTTCTTTAATTTTTTGTAGACGCCCTTGCTTAATCGTCGGGTTAAAACAAATATTAAATAACTGAACCAGTAAACCCACAACATCCGAATTTTCAATTAACGTACTTTGAATATACAGTTGACTTAAGGGAAAGTTAATTTGTTGGAAATACTTGGCATAGGCGCGAAGTAACATCACGTCACGCCAATGTAAGTGCGCTTTCAATACTAAACAATTAAACCGATCATTCTCCGAATGCCCTTTCCATACTTGGGAAAATGTTTCTTCAAATAACGGTTTAATAATTTTAATATCCAGCGGCTTATTATCTTCATAGCGCATTTTAAAATCATTAATCCAAACTATTTCTCCCGTCTGGAAACGAAGCTCATAAGGTTCTTCGCTGATAGCTTTTAATCCCATGTTTTCTAAAACGGGTACTACATCTGTTAAAGGAATAGTTTTGTTTCGTCTAAAAATCTTAAATCGAAAAAAATCCGGCTCTTCGGCAACAGGATGATAAAGATTCAATTCTAATTCATTTTCTTCAGATAGCTTCTCAATATGTTCAATATCTAAAATAGCGTGATCACCCGAAAATTGATCGCGATAACTTAATGGAAATGCACGCTGATACCGCTTAAAGAAAAGATTACCTTTTTCCTCTCCATAAGTTTTCAGCAAGCATTCTTTAAAAGAATCATGCCAACTGCGTGCAATTTTAATCAAATGATCTTCAATTTCATGGTGAGAATATTGAAGAGATTTAGTAGAATCAATACGAACAATAAAATACACACGCACTAACACGGGGTCCGAAAATTGTGTATCCGTAATCACTTCCGTTGCATGAAAGGCTCGTCGCAAAATTTCCTGCATCCGAATTAAAAGATCGGTATTAAAATTCTCTCTCGGCACATACACAAAACACGATAAAAAACGACCATACGAATCCTTACGAATAAATAAACGTACTTGCCGTCGTCCATGAAACTGTAAAATGCCCATGCTCAATTCAAACAATTGGTCTTCTGTTGCCTGCAATAATTCATCACGTGGTAATGTCGACAAAATAAAGGCAAGATCTTTGCCCGCATGTCCCGTTTTGGGTAATCCAGACTGTATAATTACTTTGTCAACTTTTTGACGAATAAAAGGAATCTCACCAGGATCTGTTTGATAGACAGAAGACGTATACAATCCAATAAATCGCCGTTCTCCGATAATATTTCCCTTTTTATCAAATACTTTTACACCAATATAATCGGTATAAGCAGGACGATGCACTGTTGAACGCGTATTTGTTTTAGAAATAATCAAGGCATGTTGTTTAGAAAGAGACCATTTCAGGGCTTCAGCCGGCAGATCCGAATATTTACGAATGATTTTACTTTTGGTCTCATTTTTTAATACCCCTAAACCTGACCCTTTTACCAATTCAAGTGCTAAATTCTTATCCGATCCCACGACTTTATAATCACGCGCTCCTAAAAAAGTGAAATGATTATCCAATAAATACTCTAAAAAGGCCTTGGACTCTTGAATGTCAGTATGCGCGAACGTTTTTTCATTTTCCTCTAAACTCTGAATAACGCTTTTAAATCGCGCCCTCATTTTAGGCCAATCTCGAACCGCATCTTCAACATCTTCTAATACTTTTTTAAGATTATCCCCAATAATTTTTAAAGCCGCTGCATCACTTTGTTTATCAATTTCTAAAAATATAGGCGCTTCTAATTGAGTATCAGACTCTTCTTCATAATAGTCATAAACGCCCTGTACCCGGTGTTGATTATCTCGCTTAACCCGAATGCCCCCTAAATGAATAATATAATGGGGCGTTACACCTAATCGGTTGATCTCCATTAGCACCGAATCCACCAAAAAAGGCATATCCGGCATAATAATGGCAATCATCGTATGCTTAGATTTCCAACCCTCTTTTGCCACGATGGGATTAAATACCCGAATTTTTAATTGCTTAGGACGCCGAGTCGTTAACAACTCCCATTCGGCTTTCACGGCCCCATAGAGCTCCTCTACCGTATGGGCTTTCAAATCTTCTTCGGAAGATTTCGCATAAAAAAGCTGGATAAAATCAAAAAATACCGATCCTGGCTGCCTTTGTTTTTTACCATATGCCATTACTTGGTCAATAATCGATTGAACGGGTTTTGCTATCGTAAGCACAGACTGTTTTCCTCATTTCTTGCTACCCAGAAACGCAAGGTCTTCCCTTGCAATTGCCTATAAAATAGT
>DATDVD010000047.1:0-6545 GCA_035290065.1 Coxiellaceae bacterium
ACCCAAAATAAAAGCAAGCTTTAAGGGTGAGGTTTGCGGGTTAAACTTTTTTAGGAGAAAGCCGATGTCACGGAAGGTAGAGGCTTTAATTCGATATTTGGATAGTATTCGGGAGAGCAAACAGCGTTCTCGGGGGGTTCGGTATCAAGAAGGATTGCTGTGGGAGGCGGTTGCCTATGTCGAAGAACAGCGACGTAGCCCCAAAGGCCGTACTCAGGTGGAAACTGAGGTTACGCGTCTTATTAGTGCGCGTTACAATGTTCCTCTGCTAGCCAGCCAATTAACGGGAAATCCACACGAGACCTCTCCTCTGGTGTCTTTGCTAGATGGCTTACTGGCCTATTTAATTCGCCATCCCCGGGAGGAAGTAGGGCATGATGCCCAGGCCGTAGCTTTCGAAGTCTATCGAGAAGCTTTAAAAATTGCGATTGCCTTTAATGCGACGGACCATAGAGGGGCTAATGGCATATTGGAAATTCAAGCGCTTCGCGATTATGTATGGACCATCCTTCAATTGCGTCGCGATGTTTTAGGCCAAGTTAAAAAAGGCGAGATTTATCGTGTACTCATGATCTTTTTAGCCCAAACCGTAGATCCGCGTGCATTAGCCGATTGGACACAACGCAGGTGTTTAATTCCTGCCAATGAACAATTATGGCCCATTGTTCATAGTGACGCAGGCTATGTGGTAAAACCGGAATATGGCAAAAGTTACCGTGCTTTTGTCGAAGTGTGCGAAACAGAAACGGGTTGTGAAAATGCGCAAACGGTTTTTCAATGGTTGGCGCGTCGATTGCAAGTATTAATTAATTTATTGGTGCATGGCGTATTTGGGGATTTAAGTGATCGCAGCACTAAATCTCGTCGAGAAATGCGTGAAGCGCTGGATAAAGTACGAGGCCCAGAGGCTGATGATCTTCCGCCGATCTTGGGCCTGGGTTAATGACAGGAAGCATTGAAGCCACTGGCTCAAGTGCGTATAATTTACGATATGAAACGAGCGTCGCTTTTTCTAATACTCAGTGCATTTTTAGCAGCCTGTTCGACGCCGGAGAAATATCACTCTGCCGTTGAAAGTTGGCAAGGGGCTAATTTACAAGATCTTTTTAGCAGCTGGGGTTATCCCGATAAAATGGAAAAGAGGGATAATGGCACGATGCGCTATATCTATGTGGGAAAACCCCTGGTTCAGAGCAATGCATCGGCTGACCAGCTTCCTGCAGACTCTCAAACAGCCGTGGTGAAAATAAACGGTGATTATCCTCTGTGCCAGACAGTTTTTATTGCTAACAGCAGTAATCGTATTATCAATGCGACCAGTGAAGGGGTGGGTTGTACTGCTACGGATCTGTATGCGCGATCTATTTCCAATCGCTTGAAAACTAAGCCGAAACACACCATAGTTTCTGACCTCGCCGCCCCCTAATTTCCCTCCCCCCTCTTCGTAGGGGCAGACCGTGGTCTGCCCAAGAACATAGCACAAGGTTTATAATCCGCACGGGCAGGCGGTGGTTTTCCAGGAACATTGCGCAAGGTTTATAATTCGGACGGGCAGACTTTGGCTGCCCCTACGAAGAAATGGGTACCCTCTGCAGACCAAGAAGCACTGCTTTCGTTATGTAGGGGTCGACCGTGGTCGACCCGAGACGTAGCACAAGGTTTAGAATTGGGAAGGGCAGATCACGATCTGCCCCTACCCATTATACAGGTATACGTGGACTTTCATTCTTCTCAACGGTACAATCACACGCTTTTTATGGGTTGTCTGTCAATGACAGCGGATGGCCCCTTGTTTTACCAACCATTATGAGGTGAATAATGTCATTAAATGCGCAAGAAACCGCTAAAATTCTTAAATCTTTTCAACAAAAGAAAGGGGACACAGGCTCTCCCGAAGTGCAAATAGCACTTCTCACTGAAAAAATTAAACGATTAACGGATCACATGAAAACTCATTCCAAAGATTTTCACTCTCGTCGAGGATTATTACGAATGGTTAGTCAGCGCCGTAAATTGCTCGACTATTTAAAACAAAAAAATGAAACGCGTTATGCAGAACTTATTAAATCACTCGATCTGCGCGTCGCTAAAAAACTGGGAGAAGTAACATCGTGAATATTGTGAGAAAAACGTTTCAATACGGGGAACATGAAGTGACCTTTGAGACGGGCGGTATCGCTCGTCAAGCCACCGGAGCCGTGTTAGTCAGTATGGGTCAAACCGTCGTATTAGTGACAGTAGTAGGTAATAAAAAAGAAGTAGAAGGTCGTGATTTTTTCCCTCTCACCGTGAATTACCAAGAACGTACCTATGCGGCAGGTAAAGTACCGGGCGGATATTTTAAACGTGAAGGTAAACCAACAGAACGTGAAACGCTGATTTCTCGCTTAATTGATCGACCTATTCGTCCCTTATTTCCTGAAGGATTTAAAAACGAAGTGCAAGTTATTGCCACGGTTGTTTCAATGGATCCAGAAGTACAACCGGATGTGCCAGCTATTTTAGGGGCTGCAGCAGCGTTAGCGATTTCAGGTCTTCCTTTCAATGGTCCATTGGCAGCTGCGCGAGTGGGTTACAAAGACGGACAATATTTATTAAATCCTTCTTCGACTTCTTCTAAGGAATCGGATTTAGATTTAGTGGTAGCCGGTACGCGGGAAGCGGTATTAATGGTGGAATCAGAAGCCAATATGCTCTCTGAAGAAGTGATGCTAAATGCGGTGATGTTTGGTCACGAAAAAATGCAGTTGGCTATTCAAGCCATTCAAGAATTTGCTGATGAAGCGGGCAAATCGAAATGGGGATGGGTGCCACCGCCTGCTGATATGGTTTTAGAAAATAGAGTTGCAGAATTATCGGAAAATGATATTCGCGTAGCCTATCAATTGCGTGATAAACAAGAACGCTATTCTAAACTGGCTGAAATTCGCGCTCGTGTACAAGAAGGATTGGCCGCGGAAGCAGAAACAGCGCTTTCGTCGGAAAAAATTGCCAATATTATTCATGACATTGAAAAACGTTTGGTTCGCGATCAAATTTTAGCGGGTCAACCGCGTATTGATGGTCGTAATACCACCACGATTCGTCCCATTACGATTGAAGTGGGTGTGTTGCCCCGTACACATGGTTCTGCCGTTTTTACGCGTGGCGAAACGCAAGCCTTAGTGGTCTCTACGTTGGGGACGGAACGTGATGCACAATGGATCGATGATTTGGAAGGGGATCGTAAAGAAAACTTTATGTTGCACTATAATTTCCCTCCCTTTTGTGTGGGAGAAGTGGGTTTTCTGGGTGCACCCAAACGTCGTGAAATTGGTCACGGTAAGTTAGCAAAACGCGCTATTGATGCGGTTATTCCTGATAAAGATCAATTTCCTTATGTATTGCGTGTTGTGTCTGAAATTACAGAATCCAATGGTTCAAGCTCTATGGCCACGGTATGTGGTACCAGTTTATCGTTAATGGATGCCGGTGTACCGATTAAAGCGGCTGTGGCAGGTATTGCGATGGGTCTGATTAAAGAAGGCGATCGTTACGCTGTCTTAACCGATATTTTAGGTGATGAAGATCACTTAGGGGATATGGATTTTAAAGTGGCAGGAACTATCGAAGGTGTTACAGCCCTTCAAATGGATATTAAAATTAACGGTATTACGCGCGAAATTATGGAGGCTGCCTTAGAACAGGCACGACAAGGCCGTTTGCATATTTTAGGTATTATGACTCAGGCGATTCAGTCACCGCGTTCCGAAGTCTCTCTGCATGCGCCGCGCATTATCAGTATCAAAATTGATCCTGAAAAAATTCGAGATGTGATTGGAAAAGGGGGCGCGACGATTCGTGAATTAACCGAATCCACTCATACCACGATTGATATTTCCGATGATGGTGTGGTGCAAATTGCAGCGATTAATGGTGAGGATGGACAAGAAGCTCTTCGTCGTATCAAAGCCCTTACCGATGATGTTGAGCCGGGTCGTGTGTACGAAGGTAAAGTCATTAAGATCGTGGATTTTGGTGCATTTGTAGAGGTGTTGCCGGGCAAACAAGGCTTGTTGCATATTTCTCAAATTGCTCAAGAACGCGTTGAAAATGTGCATGATTACATCAGCGAAGGAGATGTAATTAAAGTGAAAGTGCTGGAAGTCGATCGCCAAGGCAAGATGAAACTTAGCATGAAGGAATGCGTAGTTTAAAAGGTAAGCTGCTAGAAACCTTGCCGATTAATGTGCTCTACCTGCAGGAGGTAATCGGGTTGCACGAGTGGGTGTAGTGCCGGAGCCTACAGAAGGTGCGGATTGAGCACTGGCTCCCGTACCGCGTCCAGCTTCAGCGCCTGCGGGAAGTCGAGACTTATCATCCATTTCACGGCTGACCGCAGCACCCGAAGGGCTTCCACCCGTCCCATCCGAGTAGCGACTCGCGGCCTCACGAGCTTTTCGTCCGGCGGCTAAGGCACGGCTTGGGCCTGATTCTTGTGCACCGCCTCCCCCTTCTCCTCCGCCCCCTAATCCTACTGCCTTAGCTATACGTTGTAGGAGAGTAGTAGGTGCAGGTGCAGGAGTAGCCGCTTTTTCTTCCGCTTCTTCTCGTTCGTCTTGGGTCGCGTCTCGAATGCGAGGAATAGTTTCCGCGATTAAAGTGTTTAATGCTCCGCGAAATTCCGTGTAATACTCCATTCGTTGCTCATGATCCTCTTCTAGGTAGCGGTATTTCTCTGCGAAAGCGGCAGAATATTCTGCGGATTCATCCTCTGAATCAGAGTCGCTGCTATCACTAGCGTCATGGCTTTTTTGATAGGATTCTTGTTCGCGGGCAAGCACCTCTTGCATCTGCTTTAAGGCCCCAAGAATGCGAGGAAGAGTAGAGGCAGTAGTGGCCTGGATAGCTAAACCGCCCATTTCATAACGGGCAGCGTCCTCCATATAGAATCTATCCCCTGTGAGTATTCGACCCATATAGCCATCCTCGTACGCATCCCCTAGAATAGGGAGGTTATAAAGGACTGCTCTTACCGCCTCTTGTATTCTGTCGAGTTCTGTTCTCATGGTAGTTTCCCTCGCTAATTAGCATTATGGGTTACCTTTAGTATAAAACAAAAACCTTAAGATAAGCTTAAAATCCATTGATTTTTTTATAATTTTTTCCTTGACTCAATGGGTTAGGGAGGAACGGTATTGGGAAGAGGGAAAATATGATGGAATGGGAGGATGGGGAATCGATGGGTTATTCTGGGGGTATTGTTAGCGATGGCAGGGGTATCCTTTGCCTTTCACCTGTATTGGCGCCAGTGGCCGGCAGAGTGGACTAATCAGCCCCTCTGGGTTACGGGAGAAGTGATTCAAGTTATCTCCGTGGGGGATCGGAACGAAACCGTGCAATTTCGAATTCGTACACTCGGCCCTCATCCCTGGGATGTTTTGCTCAATCATTATTATCCCGCCTTCTCTCTGCAAAGAGGGGAAGTATGGCGCTTGCGAGTGAAGTTAGTGCCGTTGCATGGGTTAAGTAACCCAGGAACCCTCGATCGTCGGTATCGGTTAATGGCGCAAGGCTACTCGGCGATGGGTTCTGTTTTAAAGGGAGAGGCGATTCGATTATCGCCCGCTCCCCCTTCTTATCTAGAAAAGCGCAGAGCCTATCTAAACCAAGTAATTGATCACAGCAGTGCCGCCCCCAACGCGCCGCCTTTTTTAAAAGCCTTGTTGTTGGGGGACGATCATGTGCTAAATCAAACCCAATGGACCGTGCTCCGTAATACGGGAACCAGCCACTTAGTGGCCATTTCGGGCTTACATCTCGTGTTGTTGATGATGGCCGCTTATCACCTAGTGCGGTTTTTTCTAAAGGTCGTGAACGCCTTTTCACCCCGCTCGTTAAAACCGCTTGCGTTGGCAGTAGGGCTGGTTTTGGTATGGTTATATGGAATATTTACGGGGTTTTCTCCCCCTGCTCAGCGCGCCTTAATGATGATCAGTATCTACAGTTTAGGCGTGATGTGGTACCGCTCTTTATTTCAATATTGGGGATTAGCAATGGCTTTTTGCGCGATGCTAATTATTGAACCGTTTAGTGTATTTTCAGCCGGGTTTTGGTTAAGTTTTTATGGCGTATTTTTGCTGATGTATGGAGGTAATTATTTTTCATTAACTAAAGAAACGTCTGATTCTCTGTTTCGAACTAAATTAAAAGAAGCTTGGCAGTTACTACGGCTACAAACCTTTTTATTTTTCTCGTTAACGCCTTTAACGGCGTATTTTTTTCAGATGATTTCCTTTATCAGTATTGTGACTAATTTAGTAGCGGTTCCTTTTGTAAATGGAGTGGCATTGCCGGGCGTATTGATCAGTGGGATAATCGCTTTAATCAACGAAAATCTCGGAGAAAAAGAGTTCCATTATCTCAATGCCCTGGTGGAAAAAGCGTGGTGGGGATTGGAAAGAGTTTCCTATTGGCCTTGGGATACGGCTCCTTTTTATATTCCGGCCTTGTGGGTATTGGTGCTGAGTTTACTGGGAATATGCTGTGTATTTTCTCATAAACCA
>DATDVD010000048.1:0-16499 GCA_035290065.1 Coxiellaceae bacterium
AATTAGCACTGCAAATGCCACCACAATCAATAAACTCCCCAATAATCCCAATTCTTCAGCAATCACGGCAAATAAAAAATCGGTGTGGGCTTCCGGCAAATAAAATAACTTTTGTACGCTGTTGCCTAATCCTACGCCTAAAAATCCGCCACGCCCAAAGGCCATTAAGGATTGTGTCAGTTGATAACCCGAATCAAACTGATGGCCCCAAGGATTGAGAAACGTGGTTAATCGCGCTAATCGATACGGTGAAATAATGGCTAACAAACTAAATCCCATCACCGCCACACTTAATAGAACCACAAAGGGCCATAACCGAACATTAGCAATAAATAACATCATCATCACGGCAGCCGAGAGCACCACCGTATCCCCGAAATTCGGTTCCAGCAATAATAAAAACCCTACAATAGCCAACACAATTAAAGGCTTAATAAATCCCAAGGCCTCTTCTTGAATTTCTTTGGAAAAACGTTCTAAATAACTTGATAAATAAATAATCGTGGCAAGTTTTGCTAACTCGGACACTTGCAAATTTAAAAATCCTACATGAATCCATCGACGAGAACCGTTCACCACTTTTCCAATGCCCGGCACTAATACTAATACTAATAAAATAAGCGTCACCACCATTAAATAACCAGATTTTTCGCGCCACCACCGCAATGGAATATGCACAGCCGCATACAGCAATACCACTCCCATGCCTAAATACACGGCTTGTTTTACTAAATAATGAAAGGGGTAGCCGTATTGTTTATCGGAAATGACCATGGAGGTAGAGGCCACCATTAACCATCCAAAGGTCAGTAATAAAAACGCGCTGACAAAAATCCATTTATCGTAGTGAATAGGAGAGGTTCGATTCATGGAAGCTATTGTAGCATACGTTCTTGGCGTACACAGTGCATGAACACATCCCCTCGATGTTGATAGTCTCGAAATTGATCAAAGCTCGCACAGGCGGGCGACAATAATACGCAATCGCCGGATCTCGCTAATTCACGCGCCAGGTTAACGGCGTTTTCCATCGAAAAAGCATGGGCATAACGTTCCGGTGGCAACAAGGCAGCGATCATTGGCGCGGCTTCACCGATTAAAATAACGTGTTTAACATATTGGTGAATAATTGACACGAGTGGTGAAAAATCTTGGCCTTTCGAAACGCCACCCGCAATTAAAATAAGCGTGCCAGGCGCGACCACTGCAGGCACCAATCCATGAATGGCAGCTAGCGTGGCGCCCACATTGGTTCCTTTTGAATCGTTAAACCATTTAATTCCTTGTTTATCTGCCACCCATTGGCAACGATGAGATAAACCCGTAAATGTTTTTAATGTTTTAGCGATAACCGTATCATCTACCCTCAAGCATCGCGCCATGGCTGTTGCTGCTTTAGCATTTTCCACATTATGCGAGCCTACGATACCCATTTCTTGTTCAGTCACCGGCAAAAGGGTTTGTTGAAAATCTATCGGATTTTTTAGCGATAAAGATTCCCAAATAAAAGGCTCTCGACCATTAATGACCGCATGTTCACAATGGTTATAAATTTTCTGCTTATCACGCAAATAATCATCGACATCGTGATAGCGATCTTGGTGATCCGGACTAAAATTTAATACGACCGCCACGCGCGGGTGTAACGATGCGGTAGTACCGAGCTGATAACTGGATAATTCTAATACATAGATATCAGGCTCAGGCATTGTGAGTAAATCTAACGCCGGTGTTCCTAAGTTACCTCCTACTCCTACCCGAAATCCCGCCTTTTCCAGCATTAAACCGAGCAACGTCGTTACAGTACTTTTTCCATTCGTGCCCGTAATAGCCACCACAGGCGCTTTAGCAAAACGAGCGAATAATTCAATATCTCCGAACAGTGCTTTACCCGGCGGAATAGGCAATGCGGCAGGATCCAAACCTGGGCTTACAATAATGCTATCGGCTTTTTGAAATAAGGCTATATCCCACGCCCCAGTTTTTACAGTTTTATCGGGAAAAATAGTCTGAAATTCTTTTAAGCAAGGAGGATTATCTCGGTTATCAACCACCGAAAAATCCAAACCTTGCTTGGATAAAAAGCATGCCACGGAAAAGCCTGTTTTACCTAGGCCTATAACAAGATAATGATGCATGCCAGGACAATAACGAAGATAGGCCTTAGGGTCAAGAGACTCATTTTAACGAAGTTTTAAGGTAGAAAGCCCTATTAGCACCAGCACAAATGTCACAATCCAAAAACGCACGATGACTTTGGGTTCCGGCCATCCTTTTAATTCAAAATGGTGGTGCAAAGGTGCCATTCTAAAAATACGTTTTCTGCGCAGTTTATAAGAACCCACTTGCAAAATAACGGAAGCGGTCTCTGCCACAAAAATCCCACCCATGATTAAAAATACAATTTCTTGGCGTACTAACACGCTCATCAGCCCTAATACTCCACCCAGGCTTAAGGCTCCTACATCGCCCATAAAAACATCCGCGGGATAGGCGTTAAACCATAAAAATCCTAACCCTGCCCCCACCATTGCACTGGCAAATACCACGACTTCTTGAACAGAAGGAATATAGGGAATCGCTAAATAATCTGCCGTCACGTGGTTGCTGGTGACATACCCAAAAATACCTAAGGCACCCGCGACCAAAACGATCGGCATTAGGGCTAAACCATCTAAACCGTCGGTTAAATTAACCGCATTACTCGAACCCATCATCATCAGTAACGCCAGCGGTATAAAGAAAACTCCTAATGGGAGAACAAGCGTTTTACAAAATGGCACAATAAGCGAGGTTTGAGCCGTATGTTGTGCTTCTATATACAACACAATCGCTACCAGGATACCGATGGAACCTTGCCAAAATAATTTCCAACGTCCGGGCAATCCTTTCGGGCTTTGTTGCACGACTTTGCGATAATCATCCACCCAACCAACTGCGCCAAACGTCCATAAAATAATAAATAGCAACCACAAATTCAGACTGTTTAAATTACCCCACAATAAGGCACTGATCGTGATGGAAGCTAACATTAAAATACCGCCCATCGTCGGTGTGCCCGTCTTTTTTAAATGGGTTTGGGGGCCATCGTTTCGAACCGCTTGACCAATTTGCAATAACTTTAAGCGCCGAATCATCCAAGGGCTGACCATTAACACAATAATCAACGAGGTCAGTGCCGCGACAATAGAACGAAAAGAAACATATTGAAATACGCGAAAGGCTGGGAAAAATTGTTCAAAATAATGCGTTAACCATAATAACATACAAACACCTGTATTCTTTTTTGCCCCCTATAACGGTAGGCTCGCCTCATTCATCCATCCCTCATCCATCGTAGGGGCAGACCGTGGTCTGCCCAGGAATATCGCACAAGACCAAGGGAAAACCACGCTCTGCCCCTACGTTAATTTTTTCCTCAAATTCACCCACCTCTCTCGTAGGGGCAGACCGTGGTCTGCCCAGAAACACCGCACAAGATTAAGGGCAGACCACGGTCTGCCCCTACGATTCAATTAGGAGTTTTGAGTGACTAATTTCGCCACTACCTCATCCATGCCCATGGAGTTAGAACCTTTAACTAACACGGTAGTATTTTCATCCAATATTTTTCGCAAAGCATCCACTAATTTATTTTTATCGTCAAAATGAAATCCTTTCTCTCCAAACGATAACGCACACGCTTTTGACAAGGGACCAAAACAAAATAAGGCGTGTACACCCTGTTCTCGTGCTTCCAACCCTAAAGCATGATGAAAATCTCGCGCGGCAGGGCCTAATTCTGCCATATCCCCTATCACCAATATTTTTTTTCCCACCCGGAGCTTTAATACCTGCAATGCCGCAGAAAAAGCTTTGGGGTTGGCATTATAACTGTCATCAATAATTTTCGCACCTTGTATTCCTTTTTTAATTACGGATCGACGTTCAACGGCTTTTGCATTTTCTAAGCCTGCTTTGATCGTGTCTAAAGGAAGGTGCAACGCTATCGCAGCCGCACTAGCCGCCAATGCATTCATTACATTATGTTCACCGATGAGGGGTAGATGAAGACGAGCTGTTTTTCCTACGGCGTGTAATTGAAAAACTATCGTCCCATCCTCTTGGCGTTCTAAATCACTGGCACGCACATCAGCAGAAGGATGAAATCCAAACGTTAAAAATCGTCGGTGAGTATTTAATTTTTTCCAATAATCGCAATATTCATCATCCGCATTAATAATCGCCGTACCTTCTTTCCTAAGCCCTTCAAAAATTTCACCTTTCGCTTTTGCAACTCCTTCAACTGAACCAAACCCTTCCAAATGAACAGGGGCCGCACAGGTAATAATAGCCACATCGGGTTTCACTAAGTGCGTTAATTCGCGAAGTTCACCCGCATGATTAGCGCCCATCTCTTGCACTAAAAATCGATGAGCGTCTCGCAATTTCAATACGGTTAACGGCACACCAATATCATTATTAAAACTGCCTTGACTCGCTAATGTTTCGCCGGCTTGCGAAAAAATACTATCGGCTAAAGCACGCGTTGTTGTTTTCCCACAACTACCGGTAATAGCAATCACCGGAATAGCATACTGTTCCCGTGCCACACGGGCTAATGTTTTCAAAGCTTCATGAGTATTGTTGACACGCAGAGTAGGCACGCGAGTTGAAATGGCGCGACTCACTACCACCCCAGCTGCTTTTTTAGCAATCGCTTGCTCAATAAAGTCATGGCCATCAAATTGTGGGCCTTTAAACGCGATAAATAATTCGCCGGGTTTTAAAGTGCGCGTATCGATGCTAACGCCTTCATAGGGATGATCGTCCCCCATCAAAGAAGCCTTGAGGTATTGCGCAGCGTGAGACAATCGCATGGTTAATCCACCGTTTCTCGTGAAAAACACATTCTAACACAAGCACGGTCATCAAAGGGAAGACGTTCTTCGCCCATAATTTGATAAGTTTCATGGCCTTTTCCAGCAATTAACACTTTATCTTTAGATTTGGCTTGTGATAAAGCCATTTCAATCGCTTTTTTCCGATCCGGAATCACACGAGTTTTTTTGGACGACAACAATCCTGCTTGAATATCAGCGATAATCGCATTCGGCAATTCGGTACGAGGATTGTCGTTGGTAATAATAATTTGATCGCAATATTTCTCAGCCACCCGCGCCATCATAGGACGTTTTGCGCGATCACGATCACCGCCACATCCAAATACACACCACAATTTTCCTTCCGTATGCGCGCGTAATACTTTTAATACTTTTTCAAGCGCATCGGGTGTGTGAGCATAATCCACAAACGCGGATAAACCATCTTCGCGTACAAACCGCTCTAAGCGACCTGGTACGGGTTTTAAGGTAGAAATACGATTTAAACTTTCTTCGAAAGGGATTCCTAATACATTTAAGGTGGCTAAGGCACAGAGAAGATTGGATAAATTAAAATCCCCTAATAATTCGGTGGTCACAATGCCTTTGCCCCACGGGGTGGACAAATGCAAACGATAACCTAAGCCTATCGCATGAATATCTTGAATATAAACGTCCGCTTGATCATCGTATAACGAATAGGTAATGGATTGGGCGCGGGTATGGTCTAACATAAATCGCCCAAAACAATCATCCCAATTGCTAATGGCAAATCGTAAACTCGGCATTTGAAATAATTTTGCTTTCGCATCGGCATAACACGCCATATCGCCGTGGTAATCGAGATGATCGTGCGTGAGATTGGTAAAAATTGCGACATCAAATTCTACCGCTTGCACACGATCTTGTGCTAATGCATGAGAAGACACTTCCATCGCCACCGTATCAAATCCTTTCGTTTTAAATTCGGCTAATTGATGCTGAATATTGATGGGATCGAGCGTGGTAAGAGGACTTGGCGCTAACGCCTCAACCGTGCCTATTCCAATCGTTCCCATAAAACCACACGATAATGTTTGTGCAATAAAATGCGCCACCGAGGTTTTTCCATTAGTGCCTGTTACTCCAATCAGGGTGAGATCGTGGGAAGGATTTCCATAAAAACGCGCGGCAATTTCGCTGATGTGTTGACGTAAGTGCGGAATCGGAATACACGGAATGGATGTCACGGGCCTTGAACACGCGGCATCGCATATCACCGCTACAGCACCTTTTTGAATCGCAGGTTCAATAAATACACATCCATCGTTTTGATTGCCTGGGTATGCAAAAAATAATGTGCCCGGCACAATGGAATCCGTGTGTAAAGCTAAAGCGTGAATAGGAATCTGACGCTCTGCCTCTGACAACTGTGCCAAACCATTAAGCAAGTGTTCAAGTGTAAGATGACTCATAAGTTACTGAATAAAGTAGCACATTTATAGATGGTACTCAAATGAGGGGCTGTGCGAGTTTTGTGATTTATAAAGGAAAAATCGTTAAGGATATAGGGGTATGGAGGCAACCCTTAAATAGCCTGAATTTTCCACTCTATTCAGGCTACCGTTAAGCGTGGCCTCCGGGGATGGGAAGAGGAGCTGCGGGAGCTGCGGGAGCTGCGGGAGCTGCAGAAACAGCTGTTCCAGCCGTAGAAGCTACAGCGAGGGCTGGCGCAGGAACAGCAGGACGCGGAGGAACTGTCATTAATTCTATAGCCACCGCTGCAGCTCCACTCGGCGAACGTCTTCGAGAAGGCGCAGACCCACTCGGTGAACGGCTTCGAGAAGGCAAAAACCCAGCCATTATTCCCTGAATATGATCAGCAATTCTTTTAGCCACCGCTCTTGTTTCCGCATTCTCCGCATTGGCTTCCATCCAGCGTGCATACATCAACGGGCTTTCTTCACTCCGTTTGCCTCCTTCATTTATCCGCTTATAAGGCACCCAGCATTGGGAGGGATCCGTTGCCGTAATCAATTGAACAGCAGGGAAATTGCCCACCCGAATCGCAATATGCAACGCTGTACAATGAGTAATATTGGGAGGAATAGCGGTTTGGATACCTACATCAGCACCATATTCCACCAATAAACGAGCAAGCTTATCCATATGACACATCACCGCGGCCATAAAGGGAGTGACGGGATACACAAAAGGCAATTTTCCATCATCGGTGCGGGGTTCGTTAAGGGCATTGATCGGAGCCCCTTTGCTCAGAAAAAATACAATCAATTCAAGTGCCTTAACTTGACTGGCTACATCGTCTTTGCCCGCTTCATCGTACGTACCGTGTGAATAAACCAACATCGCTAAAGCCCAGTGTAACGGAGAAAGCCCATATTCAGGATCCACTTCCGTTAACAGAGGAGAAAGAGGAACGCGTGGCAATGGATATTTTGTCGCATGAGCCGCAGGCAATGCCTCTTCCTCAACGATAATACGACCTTCCCCCCGCCTGACGGCTTCCGAAGGATTCTGTTTTAAAATCCGGTTCACTCTATCCACATTTAGCTCAACAGTGGCTCTTTTTAGCTGCTGAAAGGAAGGAAGTGCTGCGTATTCGCTCTCTTCTGCTTCTTCTCCCTTTTTCGCTTCTTCCTCTGCCCTTACTCTGACCTCTTGCGCCGTTTTCTCAGCCTCTTCTGCTGACAAAAGCCCTAGAGCCTCCTCGTCTCTTCTTAGAAAAGAAACTTCTCTGAGCATAGCAGTTGCTATACGATCGCGAGCCCTCTTTTCCGAATCAGCAGATGCGGCTGCAACAGGCGGATCTCCTAATGGAATATCCTCTAAGCTGCCGACTCCAGCTCCAGCTCCAGCTCCACCACCACCGCCGCCACCACCACCACTTCCTCCACCCCTAGAGTCTCGAAGCCCTACTATCATTCCCATTGCTGTATTCATCAATAACTCTCCCCTGTAGTACCGTAATTAAGAGGAGTGTATCGAGAGTGGTGGGGGGGATGCAATATGAAAACTACTCGGTTCGATCCGGCGGAACATTCAGTAACCGCAGCGCATCACCCATCACATCTTGAAAGACAGGTGCCGCCACTTCCGCGCCAAAGTGATGACCGTGGGGATCGCGAATCACCACACTCACTACCAAGGCGGGATTGCTGACAGGCGCAATCCCTACAAATGACGAAACATAATGGTGTTTATCGTATCCATGGGGGCCTGCAATATACGCTGTCCCCGTTTTACCCGCGACACGATAGCCTTCCACTTGAGCCCGATGGCCCGTTCCATCGGGCGCTATCACCACTTGTTCTAATAATTGCAACACCGTAGCCGCCACTTGAGGTGGCATTACAGACTCTGCCAGAGACGCCTTGGCTTGTTTGAGAAAACTCACCGGTTTTAATAAACCCCCATTTGCAAACACGCTGTACGCTTGGGCCAATTGCAAGCTCGTTACCGCCATACCATATCCATACGCAAGAGACGCAACTTCACTGTCATACCAACGAGGCCGATCAATTAAACTACCGGTGGCTTCGCCTGGAAATCCACTCACGGTTTTTTGACCAAACCCCACACGATGCAATAATGACCAATAGTCTTTGGGCGATAACGACAACATAATTTTTGCAGCACCAATATTGCTGGAGTATTTTAAAATTTCACCTAAATTTAATAATCCTCCGTGAAAGCCGTGATCCTCAATGCGATAACCGCCCACCACCATCCACCCATGGCCAATATCCACTTTAGACTCGACGTGATAGAGTTTACTCATCAAGGCTAACGCAATCGTAAACGGTTTAATCGTTGAACCCGGCTCAAACATATCCGTCACGGCACGATTACGAAAATTATCGCGATGCGTGTTCATTAAATTATTCGGATTATAAGAAGGTTGGTTCACTTCCGCTAAAATTTCACCGGTTTTAGCGTCTAATACCACTACCGATCCACCTTGCGCTTGAAATTTTTCTACTGCCTCTTTCAAATCGCGATACGCAATGTATTGAAGGCGTTCATCTAAGCTCAATACTAAATCGTGTCCTTGTTCTGCCGCTTTTAATTCTTGTACATCAGAAACAATATAGCCTAAGCGATCTTTAATGACGCGCATTTTCCCAGGTTTTCCGCTTAACCATTGGTCATAAGCTAATTCCAATCCTTCTTGGCCTTGATCATCGACATTGGTAAAACCTATCACGTGCGCACTCACTTCCGCTTCTGGATAAAATCGTTTGTATTCCACTAAAAAATGTAAACCTGGAATATTAAGGGCTTTAATTTTATCGCTGACTTGTGGGGGCAAACGACGTTCCAAGTATAAAAATCCTTTTTGGGCACTCTGATGAATTTTTTCGGTAAGGCTTTTGGCTGATACTTGTAATAACGCGGCTAACTGAGACAATTGCGCAGACGTGATGGAAAATGTTTTAGGATTAATCCACAGCGTTTCCACGGGCGTACTCACCGCTAACGGTGTGCCATTGCGATCCATAATCATTCCGCGAGAAGCGGGCAAATCAATGATTCGTTCAATGCGCGCGGTGGATTGTTCTACTAAAAAACTTCGATTCAATACACTCAGATAAAGAAGACGCGTGACCACGCCTAAGGTCACCACCCCTAAAAAAACAAGGCTTATGTAAAAACGCCAATTCACCGCTTTAAAACGCATGATCATGAATGTTTCAAATAAATTCGTTTTTGGGGAGACACCATATTAAACGTGCTATTAGCTAAATGTTGAATACGCACTTGAGAAGACCACGTCGCTTGTTCTAATAATAAACGGGAGCGATCGGATTTTAATGTTTCCATTTGTTTTTGCTCAGATTGCAATTGAATAAACAATCGGCGGTGTAAATCTTTCGCATAAATGGTGGCAAACGCGGAAATGAGTAAGGAAGAAATTAACACCCCACGACCGGTAGAACGCAACGAGATTTTCCATAATGCTTCTGTCATTGTAATTTCTCAGCTACCCGCAAACATGCGCTGCGTGCTCGTGGGTTTTTTTCCCTTTCATCGTCGGTGGGTTTGATTAATTTCCCGACTTTTTTTAATCGATGTGTTAATTCTACGGCCTTAATAGGCAAATCCGGTGGCAAATGGCTTTCACTGTGATGAACAATAAATTGCTTGACCAAACGATCTTCCAACGAGTGGAAGCTAATTACACAAAGCCGACCGTGTACGGCGAGTATAGCAAGGCTTTGCTCCAAACACGATCTCAAGGCTTCTAATTCTCGGTTAATAAAAATACGAATGGCTTGAAAACTACGCGTAGCGGGATGTTTATGTTTTTCCCATTTCGGAATGGATTGACTGATGAGTTTGGCTAACACAGCGGTGCGAAGAATAGGTTCGTTTGCGCGCGCCTCGACAATCGTTCGGGCAATGCGCCTGGAGAATCGTTCTTCACCCCATTGCCACAGCACATCGGTGATTTCTTTTTCAGAAGCGTTAGCCAACCAATCGGCCGCACTCACGCCGACGGTGGGGTTCATTCGCATATCGAGCGGCCCGTCTTGCATAAAACTAAATCCGCGCGCCGGATCATCTAACTGAGGAGAAGAAACGCCTAAATCCAACAAGATACCATTGACGCGGCCTATGAGGTTGAGGGAGGTAGCTATCACTTGCAACTGATCAAAGCAAGCATGATAAATTTGAAAGCGTGAGTCGTTAAGCGTTTTGGCGGCTTCAATAGCCTCGGGATCTTGATCGAAAGCAATCAATCGGCCTTTTTCACCTAACTGATCCAAAATAGCACGCGAATGGCCGCCACGCCCGAAGGTGGCATCGATATAGAGGCCATCCGGGTGAATGTGTAACGCTTGCACGGCCTCTGATAGTAAAACCGCTTGGTGTGAAGCTACGCGGCTTCCTCCAGCATTTCGCATTTTTTCAATTCTTCCAAAAGCTTACGCTTTTCATACAGGCAAAACGCTAGCCTTGCTTCTTCGGTTTCTAATTGTTCGCGCAATTCGGTAATGCTGGAAAGATATTGATCAATCGCTTGGGTATTTCTTTCGAGCAGTAACTGAATTTCTTGACGTAGGTCTAATTCTTCCAAGACTCGGGAGTCATTCGAGCTGTCCATAGGGGACCTCCATTCACAAAGATGTGAGCCAGTTCCATATCCTTTGGGGTATCCATTGTTAAGTGTATCCATACAAAAGGTAGTCTATCGGATTTTTTGTAAAAAAAATAGGCTGCGTTTATCCACCAATCCCAACCCTATTGTAGGGGCAGACCGTGGTCTGCCCATCCGAAATCTAAACCTTGTTCTACATTCCCGGGCAGACCACGGTCTGCCCCTACAGGAGAAAGAGTGGATTGCCTATTAATCTCGGAAATTGTTGAATTGAAGGGGAAGGCCAACGTTAGCTTCTCGCAAGAAAACCATGGTAGCCTGAAGATCATCGCGTTTTTTACCCGTGACGCGAACTTGCTCACCTTGAATAGAGGCTTGGACTTTCAGCTGAGCGTCTTTGATCAATTTAACGATTTTTTTACCCGTTTCTTTATCAATCCCTTCTTTGACTTTTATTTTCTGAACGGCGCTTTTTAATTGAATAACAGGCTCACCGTATTCCAAATGTTTAAGATCAATGCCCCGTTTGGACATTTTCATTTTTAACATCTCCAGCATTTGCTGTAATTGGAAATCCGCTTCGGTTTGAAGGGTAATTTCTTTGTCATTCAGTGTGAATTTAGAATCCGTGCCTTTAAAATCATAGCGCGTGGCAACTTCTCGGTTGGCTTGATCCACAGCATTGACTAATTCGTGTTTATCTAATTCCGATACGATATCGAAGGATGGCATAACAATTCTCCTATTCCCACTCTAAAATCACTTTACCGGCTTTGCCTGATTTTACGGCAGCAAACGCTTTTTCAAATTCGTTGGCTGGAAAATGGTGCGTGATCACAGGCTCTACGTTTAAACCGCTTTCTAATAAGTTAATCATTTTATACCACGTTTCAAACATTTTTCGACCGTAAATGCCTTTAATGGTGAGGCCTTTGAAAATGACTTTGTGCCAATCAATGGCAAAGGGTTTGGGAGGAATGCCTAAAAATGCTATTTTTCCGCCGTTATTCATATGCGCTAACATATCCTGCACGGCCCCTTCGTTGCCAGACATTTCTAAATTGACATCGAAGCCTTCGGTCATGCCCAGTTGTTTCATCACCTCATTTAATGTGGTTTTGGTAGGATTAATAGCCTTCGTCGCGCCCATTTTTCGGGCTAATTCCAATCGAAATTCGTTAACATCGGTGACCACTACATAGCGCGCCCCCACAAATTTTGAAATCGCAGCTGCCATCACACCGATAGGGCCCGCTCCTGTAATTAACACGTCTTCTCCTACTAAATCAAATTCCAAGGCAGTGTGAACGGCATTGCCCAATGGATCCATCATCGCCGCTACGCTGTCTGAAATAGAAGAGGGAATTTTACAAGTATTTACCGCAGGAATAACTAAATACGCCGCAAATGCGCCAGGGCGATTAACACCAATACCCTCCGTGTTGCGACATAAATGACGTTGGCCTGCACGACAATTTCGGCAATAACCGCACGTGATATGGCCTTCCCCTGACACACGATCACCGACCTTAAATCCTCGCACACCTTCGCCTACTTTATCGATCACGCCCATAAATTCATGGCCGACATGCATCGGCACAGGAATCGTTTTTTGCGCCCATTCATCCCACTCATAAATATGCACATCCGTTCCACAAATCGCGGTTTTTTTAATGCGAATGCGCACTTCGTCATACGCCGGTTCGGGAATAGAGGCTTCACTTAACCAAAGACCGGGTTCTTTTTTTAATTTGGACAATACTTGCATCATGAAATCACTCCCATCGCTTTGCCGACGCGGCCAAACGCATCAATCGCTCGATCTAATTGTTGTGTAGTATGCGCCGCCGACATTTGTACGCGAATGCGCGCTTTTCCCATCGGTACGACAGGATAGGAAAACCCAATCACATAAATGCCTTCTTTGAGCAAACAATCGGCCATTTCACTGGCTACTTTTGCATCACCTAACATAACCGGAATAATAGGATGTTCGCCGGGCACTAAGTTAAATCCCAGTGCTGTCATGCGCGTGCGAAAATATTCTCGGTTTCGTTTAAGATTCGCGCGTAATTCATGACCACGTCGTTTTAAAAGATCTAATACATGAACAGAGGTGGCCGCAATCACGGGCGCTAAGGTGTTAGAAAATAAATAGGGGCGTGAGCGTTGACGTAACCATTCGACAATTTCTTTTTTACTGGCAGTAAAACCGCCTGAGGCACCGCCCAATGCTTTTCCTAATGTGCTGGTGGTAATATCAATTCGATCGCTAACGCCACAATATTCGGGTGTGCCGCGACCGTGATCTCCAATAAATCCCGTCGCATGAGAATCATCTACCATCACCAATGCATCGTATTTTTCGGCTAAATTACAAATGCCGGCTAAATTCGCAATAATGCCATCCATGGAAAAAACACCGTCCGTGGCGATTAATTTAAATCGTGCGCCCTTATCGGTGGTTTCTTTTAATTTTTCTTCTAAATCGTGCATATCATTATTGTTATAACGATAGCGTGCTGCTTTACATAAACGAATTCCATCGATAATACTGGCGTGATTTAAAGCATCGCTGATAATGGCATCTTCTTCGCCTAATAACGTTTCAAATAAACCGCCATTGGCATCGAAGCAGGAGGAATAAAGAATGGTGTCTTCGGTGCCTAAAAATTCGCTGATTTTTTGTTCTAAGGTTTTGTGAATGGTTTGGGTTCCGCAGATAAATCGTACGGAGGCCATGCCATATCCATATTCTTGTAGCGCTTTTTGACCAGCTTGAATGAGTTCCGGATCATCGGCTAACCCTAAATAATTATTGGCGCAAAAATTTAATACGTGATGGTTGGGTTGGACGGTGATGTCGGAGTGTTGATGGGAGCTAATAATGCGTTCTTTTTTATACAGCCCTTGGGTTTTAAGCTGTTCTAATTCGTGATGTAAATGGCTAAGGAGTTTTTGAGACATTAGCATTCCTTTTGATGAACACGGCGGACATGATAACGACAAGTCGCTGAAACAACAACCTTTCACTAGGTCTAGGGCGTCCTGAGACCGTGGTCTGCCCTGGAATGCCGCACAAGATTTTAATATTGTACGGAGGGCAGAGCACGCTCTGCCCCTACGTTTTTTGAGCTAGGTAAACCATCAGCATTTTTTTGAATTTATTTCATGGATAATGCAGCGGCTGAAGGAGCCTCTGCGGCGGCAGGCGCTGTGGCAGGCGCCGCGGCAGTGGCTCTTCTTATTGCTAACGAGTGTCTAGCCCATTCTATATTAACGCGTGTCAGCGCCTGAATAGCGGCGGCTTTTCCCTCATCTATTTCACCCTTTTTTTGAGCCCTCTCAAGCGGTTTTCCCAATGCATAGGTCGCAGCTTCTATAAAAGCTTCTGCTTGGTCTACCTGACCGACTGCAGCGGCAAATACCGCCATGCTTGCCAATCCCCACGGTTGAAAATCTTCCATAGGCATTTCAGCAAAGGCTGCTTGCACTATCGAAACCGGAATTTCATCCCTTGTTTCATCGGCAGTAGCTTTTCTCGTAAAAATCACCGCTTTTCGAATAAGCGCGCGATAAAGTCTTTTATCATCAGCACTCGCTGCTGCGCTCGCATCCATCACAAGAGCCCACAATACATTAGTTACACGATCTTTAGAGTGATCCGTATCAATCACAGCATCCGTCATTTCAATCGCTTTAAGTTTGTAAGGCTCATATTGAGTGACACGATTATGCCGGCCTTGGTACGTTAACCAATAACCCCATGCCCAGGTGCTCATAGCATTTTGAGGCAAATCATCGCGGTCTAATAATTTTTTTAATTGCTCTGCTATAGCAACAGCCATCCCCCTATCCCCTACATTATCCGCTGCAATTAAAACACGGCCATAAAGCCATGCTTGAAAGCTTTTATCGTCCATCGCCTCCAAAGGCGCACGCATTTTTTCCCAAATCCCGTGAAAAAGTTCCATATCCCCTACCATACCCGCCACTAATAAGGGCATGCTTAAACCATACGCATCCTTTGCGGCGCCATAGGCGTGTTCAGCCCATAGTAACAATCGTTCTTTTCCCTCAAACGGTACCCCTGCTAAATTTGTTCTCATTGGTGTATCTCCCCACGCATAATTTAACCCTATTCCACAACACACTACCGCCATGTATCGCATAATGCGCCGAATTAGCATTTCCGTATCTCCCTTGTATAAAAAGAAAGGGTTAGATTTTTCAATCTAACCCTCCTGATTCATTCGCCTATAAGCCGGGTTCTGTCGAGAGCAACCATCTATCTGGGATGTTTGTCGCCAAACACCTCGTGCGGCCAACCCGAACGTCCAACGCGAGCCACGTTGTGCTGTAAATAAATACAGCGCGCGTTCCTATTTGGCCTTGCTCCAGGTGGGGTTTACCTTGCCACGTTGATTGCTCAACGCGCGGTGCGCTCTTACCGCACCCTTTCACCCTTACCCTTAAAAAAATTAAAGGCGGTTTGCTTTCTGTGGCACTTTCCGTAGGTTCATCACCTCCCAGGCGTTACCTGGCACCCTGCTCTATGGAGCCCGGACTTTCCTCCCTTCTTTTCAGAAGAGCGGCTGCCCAGCGAATGAGCGCGGCAGTATACCATAACCCCACCAAAAGCTACAATTTTCGGGGAAAATTAGTAAGAGGAAAAACGGAGGGCTATATCGTAAACCTGGTTTTTGGGTAAGCCGGTAAATTCGGTGGTGATTTGGGTGGCTTGTTTAACCGAGAGGGCAGGTAATAAAGCTTTTAGTAATTTTTCAGCGTGGGCGTGTTGATCGGTTTGTAGAATAGCTTTATCAATGCCTTTTAACAACACCACAAATTCACCTTTCTGCTGGTTGAGATCGTGCTGCATCCATTTATAAATAACCGAAATCGTATCGGTTTTAATCGTTTCAAACTGTTTGGTTAATTCACGCGCCACACAAATGAGGCGCTGAGAATCAAACGTTTTGTTCATCAATTCTATTAAATTTAAAATACGATGAGGTGATTCGTAAAAAATAACCGTCCGAGTCTCCTGGCAAAATGTAGCCAAACGTTTCTGACGTGCTTCCCCTTTGGCGGGTAAAAAACCTTCGAAAATAAAATGATCTGCGGGCAAACCCGAAGCAGACAATGCCGCAATCGCCGCGCAAGGTCCGGGCAGAGGTATCACCGGAATGCCTTGTTGTCTGGCTTCTTGTACCAATTCATAACCGGGATCGCTAATCAAAGGCGTTCCCGCATCAGAAATTAAAGCGACACTTTTTTCTTGCTTTAAAAGCGTCATAATTTTTTTAACCTGTTCCGTTTCATTGTGATCATGAAAAGCTACTAAGGATTTTTCAATTCCATAATGGGCCAGTAATTTGTAAGAATGACGAGTGTCTTCTGCCGCAATCACATCGACGGCTTTCAATACTTCAATCGCTCGAAAGGTCATGTCTTTTAAATTCCCGAGCGGTGTGGCAACAAGATATAATTTACTCATTTAATCAAGGATACGGGGCAATTCAATAAAAAACAAA
>DATDVD010000049.1:0-10294 GCA_035290065.1 Coxiellaceae bacterium
ATCAATGATAGTGGAGAGCATCAAATAAATGCTTCGTTCATGCTTGAATATTCAATAAGCTGTAATTTACGGGTTTTTAATACTGTTTTAAGTCTTTTTCGGGAAAATAGCCACCATGAGTAGAAGAAGCCTAGAAATTAAACTCGCTGAATTAAGAGATTTTTTAGATTCACCCAGCATTATTCCCACACCTGCCACACAGGCAGCTTTAAGAGGATTGTCTGCTGCACCTTCTCGAGAAGAAGTGATTAACGTTATAACCCTCGCGCGTGAGGAAGTTCGACGATTAAATCTTCTAGCCGATTTAGAAGCAAAGTTAGCCCGAGACGAATTAGAGTCGGCCGAAGGAGTTCATCCGCTGGTTAAAGTTGTAGTGGAACTTGCAGAAGCAGTGGTAGAAGAAGAACTTCCTGCGCTACCGCGAGGCTATGTGGAAGGCTATGAGCGAGAAGTTCAGCGAGTATTACGTCGATGGGAACTCTATACCGGAGAAGCATCGGCCACTTTTCCCACTCCCGTAAAAGAATGGGCAAGCGGTCTTGGAGCAGTAGAGAATCATTGGGATTCAAGGCCTATGGATTATGTACGCTATTTACTTTGGGATGAGATCAGTGCTTTTGTGAGAATGCGTCATCCCAAACAACGTTCATTACCTCAAGTGTTACGAGCAGGATCCACTATCGCACAACCTCACGTACTCCTTGTAGAGGGAGACTCGGCTATTCAATGGAGTGTTAGTAGAGATTATTTTAGGTATTTGCGTTTTATACCTTGGCGAAGTGTCATTCCTTATGGAATAGACCGCTTAGGTCTCATTAAAAAAGTTTATGCTAGCCGTGTTTATAATTGTCAGGTTGTCATGGTTAAAAGAGGGGATGATTTTTGGATGTTACATATCACACCTAATTTTTTGATGGGGGGTTTATCGGGTGCTGGGGTCGCTGTTGGCTTTCAGGGATATGATTATTTATTAGCAAAACATTATAAACGGGCAGAAGATAAAGCATTGGGATTGGGTCTTGTTCCCGGTGATTCTATTGAAGTTGTCGGTGTTTTTAACTCTTGTTCTCGCATAGGGAACTTTTCTCCAAAAGAGTTTTCAGATTTTTTAATGAGAGGGCTAGACGGCACTGTAGAAATAAAAAGCATAACAGTAGTAGATGTTAAGTTACCTCCGCTTTCTTATCGAGAATCGCGCCTATTTTATGTTAGCTTTGATATTTTTACAGGTAATGTTGAAGTCGTTCCGGATGGTGGAGGAATAGAAGATGTTGTTGTTCACAGCGGGCTGTGGACAGATTATCGGCCTTCTCTTGCAAAGGGTGCTACATTATTCAGTCGAGGATATTCGGGCCGAGAAAAACCTCCTACTGAAGCGGTGGCTGATATTTCAGCTGCTTCCGCAGTGGGTGCCGGTGTTGCTGGTGCTCCTGCTCCTGCTCCCTCTCTGTTTTCAAAATAGTTTGTGTTCCTAATATTTCGTTAATATTTCTCTTATATAGTTCTACTACCTAATTTTTATTTTTGGAGGAAATACCCATGCGCCCCTATTTATCGTCTACTCAAGTACCGGGTCAACAAATCATGGTTGATGGTATGGTTACAGCAGGTCTGCCTGCCCCACAAACAGGTGCGCCGCCAACGGCTCCGCAGAGACCTGCGCCCGTAGAACTTGCTATGCCAGTTCCCAGTGCTCCGCCTCCTGGAGCAGGCGTGGGTGTTCTAGCCACTGCATTGGCAGACCATTCGGCGCAGGCCCCTGCCCAGGGGCTTCCAATAGCACCTCCGGTTGCTGGGCCTCTCCCCGTAGTTTCCCCGACTGTTGGCACACCTCCTAGTGTTCACTCGACAGCCAGTGGGGCTGCGAGTACGGCGGCTAGTAGCGCTGCTTTGCTCAGTCCTTTTACTCCCGCCGCCGCCAAACCCACTATCAGAATTCAAATTCCTATCGATGAAGGGTTTTTAGGACAATTTTCGGATCGACAACCGATTATTTCGCTAAACCCTATTATGATAAATGGTCGACGGGTTGATGTTAATGTAACGACGGTAATGGGGCCGTCTTCGGCCGTTGGAGCGGTGGCTGCTCATCCGACAACGGGTGTTGAAGCTTCTTCTATTCTCATTTATGTAAATCCTGTCGAACTAAGAGCACCGGGTGCTTCTCATGCGTTTATAATGGCCTTGGGTGACCAACCCCTTCAAATAGAATTACTTTATAGAGCGCCGATAGCAGGAGTAGCACCTGTAGCGCCTGCAGCTGGAACGCGTTATCGCAACTCTATTTGTTGTGTAGGTGACTGTTTTTGCTGTTACCACAACGGCAATCTTTATTACCGAGACCCCCACCATACTATTATCATTATGGATTGGGATGGCGGTAATCGTCGCCACAGTGAGCGTGATCATACCAATTGTTGTGCTGATTGTGGTTCTATCCTCTGTGTGTGTCCCGATTTGAATTGTTGTGATGGCGTAGCACAAACCATGCGAGGGTGGCGCGCTGGAATGATGGAGTGCGATCCTTGCACGCCTTTAGGCCGAGGGTTCACCATCGCTACTGATTCGATTGGCAATTGTTGTACCGGTACAGGGGCTCTTTTGCGTGAGGGAGCCGGTGGAGTGGGGCATTGTTGCGAAGGCACTGCCGCTGTTCTTCGAACCGGAGGAGCTGGCTGTGGGCGCTTATTCGAAGGGGCTCAAAACGTGGGAGGCGAATGTTTAACCGGTGTTGGCCGAGCAGCGGGCGGAATCGGAGAATGTTGCGGTGGTGTTGCCACCGCCGCAAGAGGTGTCGGCGAAGTAATAGGAGGAGCCGGTGAGTGCATAGCAGGCCTATGCCAATGCTGCGGCGAACTCGCCACCGCCTTTCCCCATTAAAAGTAGGGGCAGACCGTGGTCTGCCCAGGAACTTGCACAAGGTTTATTATGAGGGAAGAAGGGCCGACCACGGTCGGCCCCTACAATAGAAATGGGATAATTACGGAAGTATTATTACGCTTTAGCCTTAAGCTTTTTATTCAAACGGCTTTTAAGACGAGCGGCTTTATTTTTGTGGAAAAGGCCTTTGGAAACCGTTTTATCCACCATGGAAATCGCTTCTTTAGCATGCACCGCACGCTCTTCTTTTTTACCCGTTTCAATCGTTTTCACCGCTTTTTTCACGGCCGAACGTACGCGTGTCCGTAAGCTCGCATTGTGAAGTGCGTGTTTTTGGGCTTGTTTAATTCGTTTTTTAGCTTGAGACTGTTTTTTAGCGGGCATATTTTCTACCTCTTTAAGAGGCCGATACTATGCCGCGAAGACAAGGGGATGTCAAGAATAACCCCAAACGGCTAGCCTCTTTTCCTGCCTTCCTATATGATGGCCAGATGTCTAAAAAATTAATTAAATCCACCGTCTTAGTTTCCAGTATGACCTTGATCTCGCGCATAATGGGCTTTGTGCGCGATATCATTTTTGCCAATGTCTTTGGAGCCTCGTTAGGCTTCGATGCGTTTGTGGTGGCGTTTAAAATTCCTAATTTCTTTCGTCGGGTATTTGGAGAAGGGGCTTTTTCTCAGGCATTTGTGCCCGTGTTGGCGGAATTTCGGGAAAAAAATTCTCACGAAGAGGCCCAGGATTTTATTAATCGAATTGCAGGAACCCTAGGTCTGGCCTTAATGGGATTAGTAGTACTCGGAGAGATATTAGCCCCCGTTATTATTATTGTCTTTGCACCAGGATTTTTGCATCACCCCGAGCGATTTGATTTATCCGAAAAATTATTACACTACACGTTTCCTTATTTATTATTTATTTCCCTCACCGCTTTTTCAGGAGCCATTTTAAATACGTTTAGTCGTTTTGCCATTCCGGCCGTGACGCCGGTGTTATTAAATGTGTGTTTAATTATCGCGGCCCTATGGTTGGCGCCGTATTTCCAAGAGCCTATTATGGCTTTATCCGTGGGCGTATTTTTAGGGGGTGTGGTGCAATTGGTAGTGCAACTGCCATTTTTAAAAGAAATTGATTTATTTCCGCGTCCTAAATTGGGGTTTAACCATCCGGGTGTTCGAAAAGTCTTGCGATTAATGTTGCCGGCTTTATTTGGCGTATCGGTCGCGCAAATTGGTATTGTAGTAGATAATTTTTTCGCCTCCTTTCTTCGTGTGGGCAGTATTTCGTGGCTTTATTATTCGGATCGTTTGACGTATCTACCGCTCGGAGTATTTGGTGTGGCATTAGCGACCGTCGTGCTGCCGTATTTATCACGACAAAGTGTTCGACAATCCGAAAAAGAATATTCCGAAACCCTGGATTGGGGAATTCGGTGCGCCTTGTTAATTGGAATGCCGGCAGCGGTGGGTTTATTTATTTTAGCTAGACCTATTCTTTCCACGTTAATTCAGCACGGACGTTTCACGCCTTTTGATGTAGAAATGTCCGCCCGCAGTTTGATGGCGTTTTCTGTGGGTTTACCCGCTTTTATTTTAATTAAAGTGTTGGTTTCCGGTTTTTATTCCCGACAAAATATTAGAACGCCCGTAAAAATTGCAGCCCTAGCCCTTGTGATTAACGTGGTACTAAATGCTATTTTAATTAAACCGTTAGCCCATGCAGGCCTTGCATTGGCCACTTCCGTAGCCTCTACTGTCAATGCCTTGTTATTAATTATTTTATTGGTGCGGCGAAATATTTTTCGACCGAATGGGGGATGGAAAAAATTTGGGGCGCGTATTGTTTTAGCCAATGGCATTATGCTGGGTTTAATGGGATGGATGCGTGGCGATGTGGCGCATTGGACTAATTGGGGATTATGGACGCGCGTTTCACATTTGATAATATTAATTTCATTGGGTTTATTGGTTTATTTTGGCATGCTATTCTTCAGCGGGATGCGATGGCGTGATATTCAACCCCCTATCGTCGATTAAAGGGTATGCAACTTCTTCGTGGTTTTTATAATATTCCTGCAACACTGATCCAAAGCGTGGTGACTATTGGTACATTTGATGGAGTGCATTTAGGCCATCAAGCGTTATTTCAGCGATTAAAACAATTATCGCACTACTATCAAGTGCCTTCTATCGTCGTTACGTTTGAGCCTACACCCGTCGAATATTTTTTACACGAGAAAGCGAATGCTCGATTAACACGGTTGCGTGAAAAAATTCATGCGATTGAAGAAATAGGCATCGATTATTTAGTGTGCTTGCGTTTTGATAAAAAACTGGCACAACAATCTGCTGAAGCCTTTGTAAAAAACATAGTGATTTGTTTGCATCCTTGCGCCATTGTGGTGGGTGATGATTTTCGATTTGGGGCTAAGCGTCAGGGCGATTTTTATTTTTTAGAACGTTATTGTAAACCTCAAAGCATTCATGTGGAGCAAATTACACAATATCAGCAGGATCATGAACGTGTTTCGAGTTCTCGCGTCCGTCGGGCCTTACAGGAAGGAAATTTAGAGGAAGCCCAGCAATTATTAGGCCGCCCTTATATCATGCAGGGACGGGTGGTGCATGGGGATAAGCGAGGGCGCGAGTTGGGGTTTCCCACCGCTAATATTTACTTACACCGAAAGGTTTCACCCTTGCGAGGTATTTTTGCCGTGCGAGTACAAGGGCTGGAACGAGTCTATAAAGGGGTCGCCTATGTGGGCAGCCGTCCGGCCGTAGGAGGTGAAAAGGTTATTCTAGAAGTCTTTATTTTCGATTTTAACCAAACCCTTTACGGCAAAGCCCTAACAGTAGAATTTTTGCATCAATTAAGGGAAGATAAGCATTTCGACAATCTTGAGGATTTAAAGGCCCAGATGGCAAGCGATGTAGAATCCGCTCGGGATTATTTTAAACGCATTGAAACGCATTGAAACATATTGAAATGCATTGAAATACATTTAAACGTATTGAAACGTAGGGGCAGACCGTGGTCTGCCCAGGAACTGGCGCAAGGTTTATTATAAAGAAAGAAGGGCAGAGCACGCTCTGCCCCTACATAAAAGATGATATTTACTATGAATTACAAAGACACGCTAAACCTCCCCCAAACCGATTTCCCCATGAAAGCCAACTTACCCGAGCGTGAACCTTCCCTCCTGGCTTTCTGGGATTCCATTCAACTTTATCAAAAAATGCAAAACACCCGAGAAAATGCGCCCGTCTACGTCCTCCACGACGGCCCTCCATACGCCAACGGCAATATCCACATCGGCCATGCAATGAATAAAATTTTAAAAGACATGGTATTAAAATCGAAACATTTAAGTGGATTTAAAACGCCCTATGTTCCCGGCTGGGATTGTCACGGTTTGCCGATTGAATTAAATGTTGAGAAAAAAATAGGAAAAGTAGGCGAAAAAGTTTCTGCCAAAGAATTTAGACAAGCCTGTCGCGATTATGCACTAGAACAAATTGAAAACCAAAAAAACCAATTTATTCGATTAGGTATTCCTGGTGATTGGAATAATCCTTATTTAACCTTAAAACCTTCCTATGAAGCCAATATCGTACGCGCTTTAGCTAAAATTATTGAAAACGGCTATTTGGTGCGTGGTCAAAAACCCGTGCATTGGTGCCCTCTTTGTAATTCTGCGTTAGCGGAAGCAGAAGTAGAATACCAATCCAAAACCTCTCCGGCGATTGATGTAGCCTTTTATGCTTTAGAGCCTGAAAAAGTAGGCAGTTTGTTTAAACACACTATCGACGCACCGTTATTTATCCCCATTTGGACTACAACACCTTGGACATTGCCTGCCAATCAAGCAGTAGCGGTTAATCCCGAGTTGGAATATGTATTGGTGAAGGCAATGCTTCATAAAAAACTTCAGTACTTTGTGGTAGCCCAAGCTTTATTAGAATCCGTGCTTCAACGGTATGCACCAGAATCCTTTGAAACATTCTCCGCTGTTAAAGGCATGCAATTAGAAAACATTCGTTTGCAGCATCCTTTTTTAGATCGCATTGTTCCTGTGGTATTAGGTTTACATGTTACTACGGAAACAGGAACGGGCGGTGTGCACACCGCACCGGCTCATGGATTAGACGATTATTTAGTGGCTTTAGAATACAAATTAGCCGTTGATAACCCTGTCGATGCTAAAAGTTTATTTAAAACGGGCACGCCGATTGTGGAAGGCCATCATGTGTATAAAGCGAATGAACCGATTTTAAACGTGCTCGAAAAAAGCGGCCATTTATTACGCCAACTACCGCTTCAACATTCTTACCCCCACTGTTGGCGACATAAAACCCCGTTGATTTTTCGGGCTACCTCGCAATGGTTTATCGCTATGGGAAGAAATGAACGGCATCTGGCAACAGGCAACGTTCATGAAATAACAGCAGAAGTACGAGGATCTTTAGAAAATATAAGCAATAATAAATTATTACGGGATCTGGCTTTACAAGCTATTAAAAATGTCCATTGGTATCCTGAATGGGGTGAGGGACGCATCAGTAAAATGATTGAAGATCGCCCGGATTGGTGTATTTCGCGTCAACGGACGTGGGGAGTTCCCATCACGTTGTTTATTCACAAGGAAACGCATGCTATTCATCCTAATATGCCTGCCTTAATGGAAAAAATTGCAGAAAAAATGGATAAAGAAGGAGTTGAGTATTGGTATGATGTAGACCCCAAAACATTATTGGGCGAAGAAGCTAATCACTATGAAAAAATCATGGACATCTTAGACGTCTGGTTTGATTCTGGCGTTTCGCATTATTGTGTATTAGAAAAACGGCCAGAGTTGCACGAGCCCGCTGATTTATATTTAGAAGGTTCTGATCAACACCGCGGTTGGTTTCAAACATCATTATTGACGGCCGTGGCTATGCGTGAAAGGGCACCTTATAAAAATGTGTTAACACACGGGTTTGTTGTGGATTCAAAAGGCCACAAAATGTCTAAATCATTAGGTAATGTAGTTTCACCTGAAGACGTGATTAAAAAATTAGGCGTTGATATTTTACGGCTATGGGTATCTTCGTGTGACCATTCTAAAGAGGCTACTGTTTCCGATGAAATTTTAAATCGAACAGCCGATGCTTATCGTAGGCTTCGCAACACGATGCGATTTTTATTATCCAATGTCGTGGATTTTGAGTGGGAACGTGATGCTGTATCCCCGAATGATATGGCCGATCTTGATCGGTGGGCAATTCAATTTACGCAATCCACACAAGAACAGGTAAAACACTTGTATGAAACGTTTCGTTTTCAACAATTATACCAACTGATTCATAATTTTTGTGCGGAGGATATGGGTGGTTTTTATTTAGACGTTATTAAAGATCGTCTTTACACGGCAAAAAAAGACAGCAAAGCTCGACGTTCAGCCCAAACGGCTTTATATGTAATTTTACACGCTTTAGTTCGCTGGGTAGCACCGATTTTAAGTTTTACGGCAGAAGAAGTGTGGAAGCATATGCCGGGCAATAAAGCAGAATCCGTGTTTTTAACCCAATGGTTTGATCAGTGGCCTGCAGTAGAGGTAACTATTGATTGGGAAATATTTCGACAAGTGCGGAATGAATCCAATAAATTCTTGGAGCAATTGCGCCAGCAAGGGGATATTGGTTCGGGTTTAGAAGCCAATGTGATTTTATATGTGGACGATATGCTCTATAAAAAATTGGCACCGCTCGCAGAAGAATTACGGTTTGCGTTAATTACCTCTGAAGCCAGCATTTTACTGATGAGCCAAGCGAATAATGTAGCGCAAAGCACTGCCGTCGAAGGATTAAAAATTCACGTGCAAACCAACACCCATTCAAAATGTGTTCGTTGCTGGCAGCGCCGCTCCGACGTAGGCGATCACGCCGATCACCCCGAATTATGCGGTCGGTGCATCACAAACATTCTCGACACCGGCGAAACCCGACAGTTTGCATAAACCCACAGTAACCTGCCTTGAGCAAAGCGAAAATCCAAGTGATATACTATCAAACAAGGCAGAGAAAGGTTGTCTAAACAACGTGGGGCAGACCGTGGCCTCCTCACAAACAACGTAGGGGCAGAGCGTGGTCTGCCCAGGAACCGGCACAAGGTTTATTATGAAGAAAGAAGGGCAGAGCACGCTCTGCCCCTACATAATAGAGAAAATAAATGAAAACAGTACAATGGTCTTCTTTGAAATGGTTAGGGATGAGTGTTTTAGTCATCGCTCTCGACCAATGGTCCAAATTCGAAACAGCCCATCACCTCTATCCTGGCGAACCCAAAGTATTATTGCCTTTTTTTAATCTCTTCTTAACCCATAATTCGGGTATTGCGTTTAGCTTTTTTAACACCCCCGGCCCGCTTCGAGCATTAATGATTTTTGGCTTACCGCTCGTGATTGTATTCGTCTTAATTATTTGGCTACTACGCTCCGCCCCAAGTGCTTGCCTGCAAAAAGTATGCATTGCGCTGATTATCGGAGGCGCTACCGGTAACTTGATTGACCGGTTTCTATTAGGCTACGTGATCGATTTTTTTGATTTCCATATCGGTGCTTGGCACTTTGCCACGTTTAACGTAGCTGACAGCGCCATCTCCATCGGTGCCATTTTAGTGATTTTGCGCTCTTTCTGTGTTAACCGCGATGTCTAGCCGATGACTCAGGGGCTTGACGAGGCACATCCACCACCTCTAGCCCCAGTATTTTTCGCAAGTCTGCTTCTTCACAGTGATTTTTTTTCGCATATTCATCTAATACGAGGCGAGAGGTGTTCATATTGACGTAAATATCGCGCACTCCAGCGCCTAGATTTAATCGCGTAAAATGACTATCAGGAGCAAAAAGGCCACAACAATAGGGGCTTAACTGTTCCTCTGCCGCATCGATGAAATCCTCTTCCACGCCCTCCTCTGCAAGATGCCGAACAAAATCTGTAGTTAAAGAGAGGCGCTGTCCTGCCGACAAAGCCGCTGCTGCATAGAGTTTCGCCAACACTCGAGGCTTTGACATCTCGCTATGCCCCAGTTCCTGCCCTTCAAAGATAAAGACCAACATATTACTTTCCTCCCAAAAGCCTTCAGTTTACCGTCCTATTTCCGGCTTGTCATTTCAAGAAAATTCAGTATCATGGGAAGGCTTTCGGCAGCCCTGTAGGGGTCGATCGTGATCGACCCATGCCAAACTCTAATTACACACTGTATTCCCGGGCAGACCACGGTCTGCCCCTACAAAACAGAATGTAACTCAATCGGGGTGAGCTGCAAGCACGCAGTGACAACACTGCCTCCTTTATTGGGGTCGTTAGCTCAGTCGGTAGAGCAGCTGGCTTTTAACCAGTTGGTCGAAGGTTCAAATCCTTCACGACCCATC
>DATDVD010000050.1:0-4967 GCA_035290065.1 Coxiellaceae bacterium
CCCACTGCAATACTAATAAACCGTAGGGGCAGACCGTGGTCTGCCCAAGAACACCGCACAAGATGGATTATTAGGCACGGGCCGATCACGATCGGCCCCTACGATTTATATCTCTACGCAAGCAAATTGCCCCTCTAATGACAACCCTTTCTGAATCCCCTATACTCAGACCCCCATTTCATCAAGAAATTATTCCTATGAAAGACATTTTGAAACAACTGCTGGAAAAAGCTATCCAACAATTAAAAAATGACGGCGTTATTCCGCACGATTTATCGATTGAACCCCAAATTATTCCCACCAAAGACAAAAAACATGGCGATTATGCCACCAACATCGCCTTAATTTTAAGTGGCCCCACCTTCAATTCTGGCCGTGAATTAGCCGAACAATTTATTCAAGCATTACCCCCTCATGAAATGCTGCAAAAAACTGCCATCGCAGGCCCCGGTTTTATTAATTTCACCTTAACAAACACAGCCTCAACACAAGTTATCGCAGATATTTTAAAAGCCGGTGATCATTACGGCCATTCCACCCTAGGCCAAGGTCAGCGTGTTTATTTGGAATACGTATCTGCCAATCCCACCGGCCCGTTGCATGTGGGCCATGGCCGCAGCGCGGCCTTTGGCGCCAGCGTGGCTAATGTATTAAAAGCAGCGGGATTTAAAGTACATCGCGAATATTACGTAAACGATGCCGGTCGCCAAATGCAAATTTTAGCATTAAGCATTTGGTTGCGTTATTTGCAAATTTTAAATAAAATTTTAGTGTTACCCAAAAATGCTTATCAAGGGGAATATGTAATTGATATCGCCCAACAATTAAAAGTAGCCTACGCTCAAGAATTTAATTGCGAATTCCCCTTATTTGAACAGGCTATTCCAAACACCCTTAATGCCGAGCAGGATCCCGAAACGTATATGGATGCTTTAATCCAAGCCGCCCAACAAACGCTAGGCCAAGATAATTTTCTTACCATCCAACAATTTGGTTTAGATATTATTCTCACCGATATTCGCGAAGATTTAGAAGAATTTGGCGTCGTTTACGACGAATGGTTTCACGAAAGCCAATTAGTTAAAGCGAATACCCTAAACCACGTATTAGAAATTATGAAACAGCAAGGCTGCACCTATGAAAAAGACGGAGCCCTCTGGTTTCGCGCCACCGATTTTGGCGATGACAAAGACCGTGTACTTATTCGCGAAAATGGCAACCCTACTTATTTTGCTAACGATACGTCGTATCATTTGCATAAATACAACAGTGGCACCGATAAAATTGTCGACGTTTTTGGTGCCGATCATCACGGGTATGTCCCTCGCATGAAGGCCTTTATTGAGGGCCTGGGTAAAGAGGTTAGCAAATTCCAGGTATTGCTCGTTCAATTTGCCATCCTCTATCGAGGCAAAGACCGCGTCTCCATGTCCACACGCAGCGGCTCCTTTGTCACCCTGCGCGAATTGCGTGACGAAGTGGGCAACGATGCCGCTCGATTTTTCTACATTATGCGAAAACCCGAGCAGCATTTAGATTTCGATTTAGAATTAGCCAAATCCCAATCCAATGAAAACCCCGTGTATTATATTCAATACGCCCATGCCCGTGTGGCCAGTGTTTTTCGAAAACTCAGTGCCAATCAGCAATCGTGGGAGGAAGCAGCAGGCCTTTCTCAGGTGTCACAGCTTAACACGGACCATGAAATGGCCTTAATCAGTCAATTAGCGTGTTATAAAGATATCGTTCAAACAGCTGCTTTACACTACGAACCTCATCATATTGCGCATTATTTGCATGGATTAGCGGGAACATTCCACAGCTATTACAATGCCACTCCCTTATTGGCGGAGGATAAAACAATACGTAATGCGCGCTTGTGTTTGGCGAAAGCAGTACAACAAACCATTAAAAATGGACTAAAATTATTAGGTATTACAGCACCGGAAGAGATGTAACATGGTCCACGATTTTGTCAATCGCATTCCCCCCACTCATACAAAGCGTTTTCGTATGAAAGCGGTGATTATCAGTTTTGTTTTAATCCTAGGACTAGCCATGGGGGCAATATTTCTATTAAAAACAGACTGGCTTGCAAAGCCGGCTGAAAAAAACGGCGTTCCGCCCGTCTCAAAACCAGTAAAAACAGCGGCTAAAATTCAAACGCCTCCAGAGCCCCAATTTGAATTTTACACCTTACTTCCCAAACGCCAGGTAAATGTCGCGAAAACTCCCAACGCGACGGTGGCCATGCCAGCCTCTAATGCCGAAGTTGCAGCCAACACAGAACCTGCTGTTTCTTCCTCCTCCCAAACGCAATATGCTCTACAAATTGCTTCTTTCACGCAATTGGAAGCCGCCCACACGCTAACGACTCGTTTAAGTGAGTGGAACATTAAAACACATGTGGAAACTTCTTCTCAAAACGGCACCACTTGGTATCGCATTGTGACAGACACCTACTCTAGCCAAAACGACCTTCAAGCGGCTCAAGCCGATCTACGTAAGCACGGTATCGATAGTTTAGTAATTCATGTGCCCCATTGAAATGCATGAAATCATCCCCATATAAAATGGCATTCACAGGAGAATTCTATGGAACAATACCACGGTACTACCATTCTCTCTGTTCGCCGGGATCATAAAGTGGTTATCGGTGGCGATGGTCAAGTATCCATGGGCAATACCATTTTAAAAGGTAATGCCAAAAAAGTACGCTATCTTTACAATAAAAAAGTCATCGCTGGATTTGCAGGCGGCACTGCCGATGCGTTTACATTATTTGAACGCTTCGAAGCAAAACTCGAGAAGCATCAAGGCAATCTCATGCGTTCCGCGGTAGAATTAGCTAAAGATTGGCGCACGGATAAAATATTACGCCGCTTAGAAGCCCTTTTAATTGTGGCCGATCATTCCGCTACTTTAATGATTACGGGTAATGGCGATGTGATTGAGCCAGAAAATAATGTGATTGCCATTGGCTCAGGAGGACCGTATGCGCAATCTGCAGCCAGGGCACTGTATGAAAATACCCAGATGAGTGCTAAAAATATTGTAGAAAAAAGTTTAAGTATTGCCGCCGATGTGTGCGTGTATACCAATCACACGTTCACCATTGAAAGCCTTGAGAGCACTAAATAGAGAATCCCCATGCAACATGAATTAATGACACCTTCCCAAATTGTCGAAATATTAAATAAATTTATTATAGGCCAAGACAAAGCCAAGCGCGCTGTTGCCATTGCCTTACGAAACCGTTGGCGTCGTATGAACGTAGACCCGGAACTTCGCCCAGAAATCACGCCTAAAAATATTTTAATGATAGGCCCTACGGGGGTTGGTAAAACCGAAATTGCGCGTCGATTGGCCACTCTTGCGGGCGCACCCTTTGTTAAAGTAGAAGCGACAAAATTTACCGAAGTGGGCTATGTCGGCCGAGATGTTGAATCCATTATTCGTGATTTAGTGGAACGCGCCATTAAACTAACGCGCGAACAAGAAATAAAACGCGTTGAACAACGCGCTAACGAAGCGGCTATCGAACGTATTTTAGATTTATTACTCCCCAAAGCAGAACTCAAAGCTGACGCCGATAAAATGGAAACCAAAGCAGAATCTGCTACCCGAGAATTATTTCGTAAAAAATTACTCGACGGAAAATTGGACGATAAAGAAGTAGAAATAGAATTATCCATCGGTATGGTAGGGATGGAAATTTTTGGCCCTCCCGGTATGGAGGAAATGGTAGGCCAGTTGCAGAATATGGTCGAGAATATGGCGAATCGAAAAACGAAACGTCGTCGTTTAAAAGTAGACCAAGCCTTCAAACAACTTAAAGAAGAAGAAGCCGCTAAATTAATCAACGAAGACGAAATTAAAACACGAGCTCTTGAGAACGTTGAGCAAAACGGCATCGTATTTATCGATGAAATTGATAAAATTGTAAGGCCCCAAGGCATTGCCAATGGCGCTGATGTTTCGCGAGAGGGTGTGCAACGCGATTTATTACCGTTGGTGGAGGGATGCACCGTGGTGACCAAATATGGAATGATCCGCACCGATCATATTTTATTTATTGCCTCCGGCGCTTTTCATTTGTCCAAGCCGTCCGATTTAGTGCCAGAATTGCAGGGCCGTTTTCCCATTCGCGTGGAATTAGACTCTCTCAAAGTAGATGATTTCGAACGAATTCTGACAGAACCCAGCGCGTCCTTAACCGAGCAATACGCCGCATTGTTAAAAACCGAAGCGGTGACACTGAAATTTAATAAAACAGGTATTCGTCGCATTGCGGAAATGGCTTATCACGTTAATGAAAAATCTGAAAATATTGGTGCTCGTCGATTGTATACGATTATGGAAAAGCTTTTGGAAACGATTTTATTCGATGCTTCCGAAAAAAAAGGTGAGACACTTTCCATCACGGCCGCCTATGTTAATCAACAACTCGAGAAAATTGCACAAGACGAAGATTTAAGCCAATACATCCTTTAAACCCCTCGTTTTTTAAGCCTCTCTTAAGAATTTTATTATTCTAAAAAGAACCCGTTCCTGCTATCATCACCCATCGGTATTCAAATGCTTACCCGATATTGTTCAACCAATCAATGAGGTAAAGAATTATGGCAAGACGAGGCGGACAAGGTGGACAAGGTGGACAAGGCGAAGACAGTAATGGCATGGGTGGAAGTGGAGAGGAAAAATTAAGAGACGATTCCAGCACCCGCGCTGTGGCGGCGGGACCGCGTTCTGGAGGAGTATGGGAGATCGATCCTATTCGTAAAGCTGCCGCCCTCGCTGCGGCGGATAGATATCGTTATGTGAGATCAGGACCTCTAGGAGCAGGAATATGGGGAGATGAGGGTCCTCCGAGTGCTGCAAGTGGTGGTGCCGCTGCTGGAGCTGCTGGAGCTGATGCTGGAGCTGCTGCTGGAGCTGCTGCTGGAGCTGCTGCTGGAGCTGCTGCT
>DATDVD010000051.1:0-5786 GCA_035290065.1 Coxiellaceae bacterium
TGCCTATTCTGCCGCTTATAATTTATCGCCGTGTGTGGCTAAGTATTCAGCAACGCCTTTCGGGTTGGCTTTCATACCTTTGTCGCCTTTTTTCCACCCAGCTGGGCAAACTTCACCGTGTTCTTCCGTAAATTGCAACGCATCAATAATGCGCAAGAGTTCTTCCATTTCACGGCCTAACGGTAAATCATTCACAATTTGCGAACGAACGATGTTATTTTTATCAATGATAAACGCGCCGCGGAAAGCGACACCTACTTCAGGATGTTCTACCCCATAGCTTTGGCAGATACGGTGGGTCATATCCGCTGCCATCGTATATTTCACAGGGCCAATACCCCCATCTTTCACGGACGTATTGCGCCACGCATTGTGCGTAAATTGCGAATCGATAGAAACGGCCACCACTTCGACATGGCGTTTTTTAAATTCATCCATACGGTGATCTAATGCAATCAATTCTGAGGGACAAACAAAGGTAAAATCTAAAGGATAGAAAAATACCAATCCATATTTGCCTTTTTTTGCGTTATGAAAATCATACGCGTTAACAATACTGCCATCGCCCAAAACAGCCGGAACGGTAAAGTTAGGGGCTTCTCGACCTACTAATACATGCATAGTGTTTCTCCAAAGTTAATAGAAAGGACTAGGAATAACCCTGGCCCTTTCAAGGGTGTTAAGTGGAACCATCTTGTTGAAAATTTATTCGGATGTCAAATGCTCCATCCCTCAAACCTTTATTTTGAGCCACCGATAAACCCCCTAGCCAGCCATGAGGACAGACTGAGAGTCCTTCCCTTTTTGCTTTGAGACCAACCCGAAGAAGTGTAATAATTCAACCATGACTTATCGGATAGGACTCTTAATAATCAGTACTTTCTTCTTTTCATCCCCTCTCTATGCCCAATCGCTTTCTATAGAAGAGCGCCACATCGTTCAAGCGATTCAAAAGCAGCAACCGGAGCAACTCCTTTTATTAGAAAAGTTAGTCAATATTAATAGTGGTACTGAAAATCTCGAAGGGGTTTATGCCGTAGGCAAACAATTGGAGGCAGAATTTCAATCCCTCGGCTTCACCACACGATGGGAAGAAGAACCTCCTGCTCTTCATCGAGCGGGAACATTGATTGCTACCCATCCTGGAGCAAGGGGTAAACGAATATTGTTGCTTGGGCACTTGGATACTGTTTTCCCCCAAGAAAGTGCCTTTCAACATTTTCAACGTCACCACGATTTAGCCACCGGGCCAGGAGTGGTGGATGATAAAGGCGGGGATGTGGTTTTACTGTATGCATTAAAAGGATTAAAAGCGGCTCACGCGCTCGAGGAGGCTGACATTACGGTGGCTTTAATGGGGGATGAAGAAAATTCAGGAAAACCCACCTCATTATCCCGAAAATCTTTACGAGCTGCGGCGCAAAACAAAGACGCTGCACTCGGATTTGAATTAGCCAATACCCTCGATACTGCCACCATCGCTCGGCGAGGGATTGCCCAATGGACCTTAAAAACCGAGGGGATTGAAGCCCATTCCTCCGAAATTTTAACGCCTTCTGTCGGAGCCGGTGCGGTATTTGAATTAAGTCGTATTCTTCAAGGCATGTACTCGATACTGGTGAAAAACCCTAGCGTCTCCATTAATGCCAGCGTGATATGGGGAGGGACCCTTTTTAAAAATGATAAAAAAGATTTTAGTGGATGGTCCTCTGGCGCGAGTAATGTGGTGCCTAAAATTGCAATAGCTAAAGGGGATTTGCGTTTTTTAACGCTGAAAGAAAAAGCAGTGACTGAAAAATATTTGCAAACCATTACCCAACAGCATTTGGCTCACACCACTGCATCACTTTTTTTTAAAGAGGGAATACCGAGCATGCCGCCCACTTTTCAAAATAAAGCCTTATTGAGACAATACAGTGATATCAGTATTGCCTTAGGGTACGGTGCTGTTCATGAACAAGATCCTCTCCTGCGCGGTGCCGCCGATATTTCCTACGTGGCTTCTAGGGTTCCAGCTAATTTAGATGGATTAGGTCCTTTAGGCACGAATACTCATTCGGCTCGCGAAACAGTCAATATTCCTTCTTTAACCACACAAACAGAAAAGGCAGCCTTATTAATCTATCGATTAATTAAGCAACCTCGAGAAAAGTAATAGTCTTGCGATTCTGGTAGTTTCAAGGTATGGTTTCTTCACTGAACTTGAAAGGAGAATAGACTCATGACCTTTGAACTCCCTAATTTACCTTATCCTAAAAATGCTTTAGAACCCCACATTTCTCAAGAAACTTTTGAATACCACCATGGCAAACACCATGCGGCGTATGTGAAAAAATTAAATGAACTGGTTCAAAATACGGAATTTGAGCACATGGATTTAGTAGAGATTATGAAAAAATCCAGCGGGCCTATTTTTAATAACGCAGCTCAACATTGGAATCATTCGTTTTATTGGTTATGCATGAGTCCATCCGGTGGTGGAGAACCTACCGGCGAATTATTAAAAGCGGTTAACGAGGCATTTGGCTCGTTTGCTGTTTTTAAAGAAAAATTTACGGCTGCTGCCATTGGACAATTTGGTTCCGGCTGGGCGTGGCTGGTGAAAAACGGTGATCAATTAGAAATTGTAGCCACTGGCAATGCTGAAAATCCTCTCACCAAAGGCAAAACACCGCTGTTAACGTGTGATGTCTGGGAGCACGCTTATTATATTGATACCCGCAACGACCGCCCAAAATATGTAAGCCATTTTTGGGAGGTTGTGAATTGGACATTTGCAGCGGAGAATTGGGCGAAACGTTAAGTGGGTCGCCTAACGTCAGGAGCAGCCGGTATTTCTTCTGCTGCTTCCACGCCTCTTCCTCTACAGGGATCAGCAGACACTCGTGGAATTCTTCGTGCTGTTCGACTAAAAGAAATATCCGGTGAAACTTCTCTTACCTTCATTCCCAGTGTCGTTGAGAGATAGCTCTGGGCCTCAGCCCACGTACGAAATTCGCTTCGCACTCTTTCTGTCAGACGTTCAATATGAACAACGGTTTCCGTCCGAGGTTGATACCGAAAATAAAATTCCTGCGTGCGAACAGCTCTGTCTTCTCGGCTAATTAACACAAAGGCGGTGTAGTATCGGCCACATTGGTTATATACATAAAAACAATCGCCCACTTCTCTTAAAGCGCCTCGAACAAGAGCGAGTAATTCCGAATTTTTATACCGCCAATCATCAGGCTCCATAATTGCTTGAGGGGGCGGATGCTGCTAACCTATCTAAGTCGGCCCCTGCCGTATGGGATCTTCTTGGAAATAGGCCTGCACCTCTCCCTCGAGGTTCTGGAGCTACTACACCGGGAATGGATTCTTGTGCTCTATCGGATCGCGCCATATCGTATTACCTCAATCAATAAAAATGAAAGGGGAAACATACCAAAGAATTATTAAAGTAATCTTAAGGGAAATAATAAGAGCCTGTATTTTCGGTTTGCTCAATTCAGGCTACTGATTAATGGGCTTATTTGTTATAGAGCGTGTGATATAATGCCTCTCATGAGTATTCGAATTTTAATCAACGGTGCGCAGGGGAAAATGGGTCAGGTGACGGTGCAGGCGATTCAGCAGGCACCCGACTTGGAATTGGTCGCGACTTTAGATCGAGGCCACAGCTTAATTACCCGTATTGATGAAACCCATCCCGATGTAGCCATCGATTTTACCGAACCCAAAGCTGTTTATAAAAATGCGCAAATTATGATTGAAATGGGCGTGCATCCTGTCATTGGCACTTCAGGACTTACACTTCAAGAAATTGAAAACCTTCAACATCTTTGTCGAGAAAAATCGTTAGGCGGGATTATTGCGCCTAATTTTTCTTTAGGCGCGGTGTTGATGATGAAATATGCCGAAGATGCGGCACGTTATTTTAAAGACGTTGAAATTATTGAAATGCATCATCACGAAAAAAAAGATGCACCCTCAGGCACTGCCAATAAAACCGCTCAAATGATTAAACAAGCAGGACATCATGCGCAGTATCCTCCTATTCATTCGGTGCGATTACCTGGTTTAGTCGCTCACCAACGTGTGATATTGGGTGGCTTAGGGGAAACGTTAACCATTCAACACGATTCTATTAATCGCGACTGTTTTATGCCAGGTGTTTTATTGGCGTGTCGAAAAGTGATGACACTCAAAGGATTGCTCTATGGATTAGAAAAATTATTAACGGACGAAACAACGGCGGCATGAAACAATTTTTCCCAAAAAAATCTTTCCCTCCCTCCTTGATTATTTTTATCAGTGTAGTAATGCTGCTTCAAGCACCGCTAGCCATGGAGGTGTATGCCCCTTCCTTACCCGCCATGGTGCAAGCGTTTAATGCTACGCCGAGGGACATTCAGCTAACGATGATTGTTTATTTAGCAGCTGTTTCAGTGGCACAAATTATTTTAAGAATAATGGCCGATCACTACGGAAGACGACGCCTCTTGCTTTCCACCATGCCATTATTGGTAGCAGGTTCGTTGATGATTGTGTGTGCGAATACCTTAACCACGGTGTTAGTTGGCCGAGTAATTCAAGGGGTAGGAGCCGGTATTTGTGCGGCGAGCGCACGAGCTATTTTAACCGATGCGTTTGAAGGCCCCGAGCTTAATCGCGGGATTGCTTATTTGATGACTGCTTATACTTTTTTTCCGATCACATTACCGTTAATCGGTGGCTTCATTCAACAATCGGTGGGTTGGCGCGGGAATTTTATTTTTATATTACTGGCCAGTGGAATAGCGTATTTATTTTTTGTATTTAAATTACCTGAAACCTATTTTTCTAAAGATACTCCCCCTCTCGATAAAACGACGCTGATAAAAAATTATGGGGCTGTATTAACCCATAAAACGTATCTGTTTGGCGTGTTAATCAATGCTTTGATGTGGTCCATGATGATGGTGTTTAGTTTGGTGGGGCCTTTTTTAATTCAAAGTAAATTAGGCGAAAGTGCCATCGTGTATGGCTATCTTGCTACAACGATTGGAATGGGATTTTTTATAGGAACTCGACTAAACCACACTCTATTAAAAGCCACGACTTCGGATAACCTAATGCGTGCGTCGTTACTCATCTGTTTATTATTTAGCATTATTTTAGAAACTTTTATATCGATACAGTGGAATACCACCTGGGCCGTGATGAGCCCGATTTTTTTCATGATGATCGGCGTAGGAGTAGGGTTCCCCCATTTTTATGCTGCCGCTATTTCGGCCGTGCCAGAACATCCCGCTATAGCGCATGCATTGATAAGTCCATTAATTTTGATAAGCAGTGTAATGATTGCCGGTGTGGTGGTTCAATTCAATGCGTATTCTTTTCATACATTGGGTTTTGTCTATGTAGCGATTAGTACGGTGTGTTGTGTGATTTATTGTTTAAACACTCGGGACATTGCTCCCCCTGATCCAGAACTTGTCATCAGTGAATAATACCCCTTCTGTTGCGCTTCAGTTTTGCCAAAATACAACTGAATACTGTAAGCATCCTACTGTTGAGCAGTCCCTAAACATTTAAAACAGAGATTAAAAAAATTCTGAAAAAAGATAGTGATTTAAAACAATTTAATACTATAATTTATACTGAAAAACTATTGAGCAGTATAGGCAAAGAAATACTATGGCAGCGAAAAAATCTCGATCACAATTTGATTTTCTGGATTTCTTTTTACAAGGCTCCCTCTCTTTTTTAAAAGGAATGAATTTTATTTTAGGGGCAATAGGCCAATTTTTCGCGGGCCTATTTAC
>DATDVD010000052.1:0-14216 GCA_035290065.1 Coxiellaceae bacterium
TCACCTGAATAATTAAGATGCTTTCTCGGGCGTTCATGACTTGGCAATACGGTTTAAGGGTTGGAGGCAATAATTCCTGCAGAATCCGATTCATCGCTTGTAACTGTTTAGCTTTTGTCACCAGCTGGCCTAAGCAGCCGCTGTCCAAGTGAGTTTGAAGCAATTCGGGATCTTTCTGAAATTCATAGGTCATGCCGTATTGTAACACATCGAGCTTGGCGCATGCGCCTTGGTGTGAGAGAATCTATGCCTTTAATTACGCTGGAAAACCGATGATATTCAATCTATTAAAGCACATTTTTGGAACTCGAAATGACCGTTTATTAAAGAGTTACCGCAAAGTTGTACAAAAAATCAACGCCCTAGAGGCCGGGATCCAGGCACTATCGGACGAGGCGCTGAAAGCGAAGACTGCTGAGTTTAAACAACGCTTTACCCAGGGAGAAACGTTAGAACAATTATTGCCCGAAGCGTTTGCCGTCGTGCGGGAAGCCAGCCGACGAACGCTCAGTATGCGTCATTTTGATGTGCAGTTAATCGGCGGTATGGTTTTAAATGATGGAAAAATTACCGAAATGCGCACCGGGGAGGGAAAAACTCTCACGGCCACGTTAGCGGTGTATCTCAATGCACTCACCGGTCGAGGCGTGCATATTGTCACGATAAACGATTATCTCGCGAAGCGCGATGCGGAATGGATGCAGCCTGCTTATCATTTTTTAGGGCTTACCATTGGCGTTAATATTCCGAATATGTCTCAGCGTGACAAACAAGTGGCGTATGCGGCTGACGTTACGTATGGCACCAATAATGAATTTGGTTTCGATTATTTGCGCGACAATATGGTGTTTCGAGCCGAAGAACGTGTGCAACGCGATTTGCATTTTGCCATTGTGGATGAGGTGGATTCTATTTTAATTGATGAAGCACGAACACCGTTAATTATTTCTGGCCAAATGGAAGAAAGTTCGGAAATGTATGCCGCGATTAATCAACTAATTCCGCAGTTAAAACGCCAGTTAATTGAGGAAAATCCCAAGGAAGTTGTGGAAATTCCAGAAGATCAACGCGGCGATTACACGATTGATGAAAAAAATAAACAAGCGTATTTAACCGAACAAGGCCATCAAACCATTGAAGAGTTGCTGCAAAAATCGGGTTTATTAAAAGAAGGGGTGAGCTTATACGATCCCAGTCAAATTGTATTAATGCATTACGTGAACGCCTGTTTGCGCGCGCATGCGCTTTATCACCACGATGTAGATTACATTGTAAAAGACGGCAAAGTGGTGATTGTGGATGAACACACCGGCCGTTTAATGGATGGCCGACGTTGGTCGGATGGGTTGCACCAAGCGGTCGAAGCGAAAGAAGGCGTGGCAGTTGAATTAGAAAATCAAACGTTGGCTTCTATTACCTTTCAAAATTATTTTCGGTTGTATGAAAAATTATCCGGTATGACGGGAACGGCCGATACAGAAGCATTCGAATTTCAAAAAATTTATGGATTAGAAGTCGTTGTAGTGCCCACCAATCAAGCGATGATTCGAGACGATGCATCGGACAATATTTATTTAACCGAACAAGATAAATACAAAGCGATTTTAGACGATATTAAAGCTTGTTGTGCTAAAGGCCAGCCGGTGTTGGTGGGTACCGCGTCCATTGAAAATTCGGAGCGGCTGTCGAAATTATTAACGAAAGAAAAAATTCCGCATCAAGTATTGAATGCGAAACAGCACGAACGCGAAGCGCATATTATTGAACAAGCTGGCCGTCCTGCTACGGTGACGATTGCAACAAATATGGCCGGTCGAGGCACGGATATTGTGTTGGGGGGGAATTTAGAAGCGGAATTAGCTTCTCTCCAAAATCCTACGGCAGAGCGCCTTGAAGCCGCGAAAGAAGAATGGCAAGCTCGTCATGACGCGGTGCTAAAAGCAGGTGGTTTGCATGTACTAGGAACCGAGCGACACGAATCACGTCGTATTGATAATCAATTGCGAGGCCGTTCGGGGCGCCAAGGCGATCCCGGTTCTTCACGGTTTTATTTATCGATGGAAGATAATTTAATGCGCATCTTTGGTGGCGATCGCATGAAAAACATGATGATAAAATTGGGCGTTAAAGAAGATGAGGTGATTTCACATCCATGGATTACGCGGGCCGTTCGTAATGCACAAAAACGTGTCGAAGGTTTTAACTTTGATATTCGAAAACAATTATTGGAATTTGATGATGTCGCGAATGATCAACGAAAAGTGATTTATTCACAACGTCAAGCATTGTTAGAAGTGAGTGATGTCAGTGAACCCATTCAAACAATGCGTGTCGAAGCTATTGAAAAAATGGTTCAGCAATTTGTGCCAGCAGGAACCTTAGAAGAAGAGTGGGATGTTCCCGGCCTTGAAAAACAATTGCACGATGATTTCCATTTGAGGCTTTCTGTTCAACAGTGGTTGGACCAAGATCCCAATTTAAATGATGAAAATTTATCGGAGCGCATTATCCAAACACTTTCTGAAAAAATGTCTGAAAAAGAAGTGCAATTAGGCCCACAAACGATGCGGGTACTAGAAAAAAATCTCATGTTACAAATCCTGGATACACAATGGCGCGAGCATTTGAGCGCGATGGATCATTTACGAAAAGGGATTCATTTGCGAGGTTATGCGCAAAAAAATCCTACGCAAGAATTTAAGCGGGAATCCTTTAATATGTTTACCGCGATGCTAGACCGTATTAAATACGACATAGTGACAGCACTAGCTCGTGTGCAAGTGGCCACACCTGAACAAATGGCCACCCTGCAAGCAGAACAACAAAAAGCTACTTCATTGCAGTTTGATCACGCCGAATTTGAGGCGCTTCCCAGCACTCAAACAGGTGCTGTGTCGTCGCGTCCTAGTACACAACTGGACGAAGAAACGGAAGGAGTAGCTGTGGCTACTTTTGTTCGCGAACAGCCTAAGGTAGGTCGTAATGATGTTTGCCCTTGTGGGTCAGCTAAAAAATACAAGCAGTGCTGTGGAAGAATTTAAAAAGATTGTGAGGCAGTTAAAACCATGTCTAAACACACCACTTTTTTAACGCCTGAGCTATACGATTATTTTCAACGGGTATCTGTTCATGAAACCGACGTGCAGCGCGAATTGCGAGAGTATAATGCGACGTTATCCACCAATATGCCGACAGGGCCGGAACAAGCACAGTTTATGGGGCTTTTGTTGCAGTTAATGGAGGCTAAAAAAGCACTCGAAATTGGAACGTTTACAGGATATGGGGCGTTAGCAATAGCGCTAAATTTGCCGGAAGATGGAAAATTAACTTGCATTGATCCTGCTGAACAATACACGAATATGGCTAAAGAATATTGGGAAAAAGCAAACGTGGCGCATAAAATCACGGTGCATTCCGCTAAAGCGCTGCCTGTTTTGAAAAAAATGGTGGCGGCAGGTGAAACCAACACGTTTGATTTTATTTTTATTGATGCGGATAAACCGAATTATGATCCTTATTACGAAGCGGCTCTCCAACTCATTCGGCCGAAAGGTTTAATCGCCATCGATAATACATTATGGGGTGGGGAAGTATTAGATCAAACCACCAACCCTTCTACCTGCGCCATTCAAATCCTGAATCAAAAAATTCATCGCGATTCACGCGTGTGGATGAGTATGATTCCGATTGGAGATGGTTTAACATTGGTAATAAAAAAGTAGGGGCAGAGCGTGCTCTGCCCTCCGTGCCAGAGTGAAATCCTGCGCTGCGTTTCAGGACCACGGTCTGCCCCTACGAATATAAGATGGGTTTATTTCTATTTTTTCTTCTGTAGGGGCAGAGCGTGCTCTGCCCGGGATGTGGAACAAGGTTTGGATTTTGGGTGGGCAGACCACGGTCTGCCCCTACGGTAATTTATATAATTGGGATTTTTGGCTATGAATTCAACACCTGTGCCTGTAGCGGTGGGTATTATTATTGACACCGCGCATCGTGTGTTAATTGGATTGCGTCAGTCGCATCAAGTGGGAGCGGATCATTGGGAATTTCCAGGCGGAAAAATAGAGCGGGATGAAACACCGTATGAAGGGCTGTGTCGAGAGTTGCGAGAAGAAATCAATATTCAAGTAACCAAGGCTCTTCCTCTCACTCTCATGCCCCACGATTATTCCACGTATTCCGTAGAGCTCCATATTTTTCATGTCACCGCTTATGAAGGCACTCCCCACGGTGCGGAAGGTCAATTCATTGAGTGGGCAACCCTAGAAGAGTTAAAAACCAAACGATTTTTAAAGGCGAACCAGGAAATTATTTACTTTCTGCAAACCTATGTGCTCAATGCCTATACCGAAATATAACCCGAAGCTGCTATAATTCGGTTCATACCAGCAGGAGGAATATGGGACGGCGAAGGTGGGGAGTAATTCTAGTAGTGATAATGGGGCTTGTAGCATGCTCAAAGCCCTCGTCAACACCGCTGCAGGGCTATATCGAAGGAAAGCTGATTTATCTTGGCTCCTCTCAAAGCGGTGTGTTGATGATCTTAGCGGTACAAAAAGGCCAACCCGTTCGGGCACAACAATTCTTAGCTCAATTAGATCCCAATCCTGAGCGCGCTCAATGGATTGAAGCCAAAGCCACCTGGATGCAAAACCAAGAAAAGCTCGAAAATTTAATCCAAGGCCAGCGACCTACGGTCATTGAAGGTATTTTAGCGGAACGTGCTAAAGCACAAGCCGAATTACTTTTGTCCGAGCAAACGTTGCGACGTAATTACACGTTGTACCAACAACAATTTTTATCTCGACAAGCGTATGAAGAATCCCTCGCTGATTTTCGCGCAAAACAAGAAACGATGCGACAATTCACCGCCAAATTAGCGGATGCACAATTGGGCGCGCGACGGCATAAAATTTTAGCACAAGTTGCTGTTGTGGATGCAGCACGCGCACGAGTGGCTCAGCTCCATTGGGGGTTGACACAAAAAACCCTCTATGCGCCCAGTGACGGTTTTATTTTTGATACCTTTTATCAAATGGGTGAGGTGGTACCGGCAAATCAACCTCTCCTTGCATTATTAACGCCTGAGCATATTCATGCCATATTTTTCGTGCCAGAAACCAAACTCAGTCAATTAACCATGGGTCAAACTGTTCAGTTGCAGTGTGATGGATGCTCTCAATCCCAAAGCGCCATTATTGATTTTATTTCACCAGAAGCAGAATATACGCCCCCTATTATTTACAGCGAAAAAACACGCGCAAAATTGGTGTATCGCATTGAGGCAAAACTTCCGCGCGATGTCGCTTTACGTTATCATCCCGGCCAACCGGTGGATGTCAGTCTATGACGGACGAATACGTCATCGATGTTAAAAATCTCAATAAATCTTTTAGCCGGCGTCCCGCGGTTGTGAATCTTTCTCTCCAAGTAAAAAAAGGAGAAATTTATGGGTTTTTAGGGCCCAATGGTTCTGGAAAAACCACCACTATTCGCATGCTATGTGGGCTTTTAGTGCCTGATTCGGGAGAAGGGGATTGTTTGGGGTATAACGTTATCACACAATCGCGACAAATTAAACAACACGTCGGTTATATGACACAACGGTTTAGTTTGTATGCGGATTTAACCGTGCGAGAAAATTTAGATTTTATGGCGCGTTTGTATCAAATGAAAGAGCGCAAAGACGCTGTCGACAAAAGTATTGAATTGTTAGGATTGCAAGATCGTCAACATCAATTAGCCGGCACATTATCGGGTGGTTGGAAACAGCGGCTGGCTTTATCAGCGGCGTTAATTCATCGTCCCCAATTATTATTATTAGATGAACCCACAGCAGGGGTTGATCCCAAAGCGCGCCGTGATTTTTGGGAGCAAATTCATCAGCTTTCCGCCCAGGGCATTACCACGTTGGTAAGCACGCATTATATGGATGAAGCAGAACGTTGCACGCAGTTGGCTTATATTTTATACGGCCATTTATTAGTAAAAGGCACGAGCGAGGAAATTGTTCAGCAGTCCGGTTTAGTGACATGGCGTGTAACCGGTGGAAATCCGGATGAATTATCGCTCCATTTGCATAATTTTCCCGGAGTTCAAGTGGCGGCTTTTGGAAAAGCCTTGCACGTGAGTACACACCATTCTGCGTTATTACAAAAAATTCCGCCTGACTTTCAAAAGCCACCGTATCAATGGTTACGCATTAAGCCTTCGTTGGAAGATGTATTTATTGCATTAGTAGGCACAGAGGTGGAGGCGCCGCATGAGTAAAGATCGTTTTTGCTGGGCGCGTTATTGGGCCGTGACGTTGAAAGAATTTGTGCAAATGAGACGCGATCATCTTACATTTGCCGTATTAATTATGATCCCTCTTATCCAATTAATTTTATTTGGTTATGCCATTAATACCAACCCAAAAAATTTACCCACGGCCTTAGTCATGGCAGATCACAGTGCTTTTACGCGAGCCTTCGTGACGGGATTAAAAAATTCCAATTATTTTCACATTACCGCCTTGCCTAAACAGTTTGAAGAAGCTGAACAATTAATCAAACAAGACAAAGTCTTGTTTGCCATTTATATTCCGCCTAATTTTACCCGCGATTTAATTCGCGGTACGCGTCCTGAATTGTTGGTGGAAGCAGATGCTACCAACCCGGTTGCCGTTGCCAGTGGTGTAGCGGCCGTTCAAAAGTTGGTGGATACCATTTTTAATCCTTTATTAAAGGGCCCGTTGCTTTCGCGCCAAGGTGAGCCTGTGGCGGTGAATTTGATCACCCATCAAAAATACAACCCCGAATCCCTCACAGCCTATAGCATTGTGCCAGGACTTATCGGTGTGGTGTTAACGATGACAATGGTAGTCATCACGTCTCAAGCGATTACGCGAGAACGAGAAATTGGCACCATGGAAAATTTATTAGCCACACCTGTGCGGCCTTTAGAGGTGATGTTAGGAAAAATTACCCCCTATATGCTAGTGGGTTATCTGCAATTTGGCTTGATTCTGCTGGCTGCGCACACCTTATTCCAGGTGCCGGTAACCGGTAATATTGCGGCATTAGCGCTTTGGACGGTGCCCTTTTTAGCAGCCAATTTATCAGTGGGGCTTACTTTTTCCTCGCTGGTTAAGAATCAATTGCAAGCGGTTCAGCTCTCCTTCTTTTTTTTCTTGCCTTCTATCCTGTTGTCTGGTTTTATGTTCCCCTTTTCAGGAATGCCCGTGTGGGCACAATGGTTAGGGGAGGGGCTGCCTTTGACGCATTATCTGCGTATTACACGCGGGATTTTGCTAAAAGGCAATGGTTGGTCAGAATCGGTACCGGAGTTATGGCCGATTCTCGTATTTGCACTCATAGTGTTGTTTATTGGGCTAAAACGGTATCGACAAACCTTGGATTAATAAATGATAAGCAAACCCCGAAAAGTCATTAACCTTTTTTCCTTAACGATGATCAATGTCGCGGCGGTGGTGAGTTTGACGAATTTGCCGATTATGGCAGAGGAAGGGTTATCCTCAGTTTTCTTCTATTTTATCGCGGGATTTTGCTTCTTTATTCCGGTTTCGTTAGTGTCAGCTGAATTGGCAACGGGATGGCCCAGCCAAGGAGGCGTGTATACGTGGGTGAAGGCGGCATTTGGTCGGCGTGCGGGTTTTATCGCGTTGTGGCTGCAGTGGATGGAGAATGTTATTTGGACGCCCACCGTGCTGTCATTGGCCTCGGTTGCGATTGCGTATGTGGTTGCGCCGCAATGGGCAACGAATAAATATTATTTGCTGATTTCTATTTTAGTTATTTTTTGGGGCTGTACGGTGGCCAATTTATTAGGTATGCGGGCTTCCAACTTAATTAGTACGGTGGGTGTGATCTTAGGTACGTTGATTCCGGGCGCTGTCATTATTGTGATGGGCATTGCGTGGTTTTTTTTCGGCAAACCCAGTCAAATCACCTTTACCTGGCAAGGCGTGCTTCCCAATTTAACGCATCTTAACAATTTGGTTTTTTTAACGGGTGTATTGTTAGGTATGTCAGGCATGGAAATGTCGGCAGTGCACGCGAAGGATGTTAAAGATCCTGAACATTCTTATCCTAAAGCCATTTTTAGTGCCACCACTATTATTTTAATTTTGCTCATTTTCGGTTCGTTATCGATTGCGATTTTAGTGCCTAAAGCGAAGTTAGATATTGTGGCCGGTGTGATGCAAGCGTTTTCCGATTTTTTTAAAGCCTATCATGTGCCACAATTTACGAAAGCCATGGCGATTTTAATTGCCATTGGGGTGATCAGCATGGTAAGCACGTGGATTGTGGGCCCTGCCAAAGGTTTCTTAAAAACAGCGGTTGAAGGCGAGATCCCACCCTTTTTCCAAAAAATGAATAAAAATAATATGCCGGTGCGCATTATTATTGCGCAAGCAGGCTTTTTAACACTGTTATCATTGGCATTTTTATTAATGCCCAATGTCAGCAGTTCGTATTGGGTGTTAACGGATTTAGCCTCGCAATTGTATATGATCATGTACGTTTTATTGTTTTTAGCGGGCATTCGGTTGCGTTATACTAAACCGCGTTTGAAACGGGTGTATCGCATTCCCGGTAAGCGTAATCGCGGGATGTGGATTGTGGCGGTGATCGGTATTGTAACTGCTATATTTGCATTGGCTATTGGATTTATTCCACCGGCCGATTTAAAAACGGGTGGATTATTCGGCTATGAAGCCTTTTTAATCGGCGGAATTATTCTTATGCTCTTATTACCCAACTGGATCCACAGCGTCCGAAAAGCGTCCTGGAAAGGCCACATTACGCGTCGACATTTATGATACTCCTTCTAGCCAGAAGAAATCATGCGGTGTTGCGAAGGCCATAGAAAGGCTCAGCAAGTGGACGGCTGCCTCTCCCGCTGCCACCGTTGCTAGGACAGTCGCCCCTCCCAATAAAAAGGCAGCCTGGATTTTCGGCTCTATTTAATCCAGACTATATAAAATAGTAATTTTCCTCTTAGTGTTCTATTATTCTGATAAACCTTTTAGCCCTACCGACCGGAGAACCGAGTGATTGAGATTAATCATTTCCCAGTGTTAATTATTGATGATCAAGTCAATGTGGATACGATGAGTGGGCGGGCTGTTCGCTCCGTGATGGATGAGCTTAAAAAAATGGATATTTCCATGCAAACTGCCACCACCTTTGAAGACGGTTTATTTTGTTTGCAATCTCAACAATCCATCAGCGCGATTGTGTTGGATTGGGAAGCAGGCACTGACAAGAACAACAATGGGATCAAAAAGCTTATTCAACGTATTCGCGAGGTCAATGAGCAAGTCCCGATTGTGTTGATGACCGAGAAACGTCACTTTCAAGATATTGACGTAGAAACTATCGGACAGGTCAGCGAATATGTATGGAAATTAGAAGATACTGCTGATTTTATTGCCGGCCGTATTCGCAATGTGGTGAAAGAATATTTGACCGAAATCTTCCCGCCCTTTTTTGGGGCCTTAATGGATTATGCCGAACATTATAAATACGCGTGGCATACCCCCGGACATGCGGGGGGCATTGCGTTCTTAAAATCTCCCATTGGGCGCGTGTTTTATGAATTTTTAGGGGAAAATGTATTTCGTTCAGATTTATCCTGTTCTGTCGAAGAATTAGGTTCTTTAATGGATCACACCCATTATATTGGGGCTGCGGAAAATTTTGCCAGTAAAGTTTTTGGTTCGGATCGCACCTATTTTGTGACGAATGGTACCTCCACCTCCAATAAAGTGGTTATGTGTGGTTCGGTAAGCCAGGGTGATGTGGTGTTGGTGGATCGTAACTGTCACAAATCCATTCAGCATGCGATTACTATGACAGGTGTTATACCGGTCTATCTGGTTCCCACCCGCAATGCCCATGGCATTATTGGCGGCATTCCTTTAAGTGATATGCAGGCAGATAGCATTGCTCAAAAAATAAATGACTGCCCACTTATCAGCGATAAAAAAGCGCCGATTAAATTAGCCATTATTACCAACAGTACTTATGATGGATTGGTGTATAACGTCGTCGATATTAAAGAGCAATTAAGTTCTGTGGTGGATCGCATTCATTTTGATGAAGCCTGGTTTCCGTATGGTCATTTTCATGATTTGTATACCGACCGATATGCCATGTGCGAGCAACACGAGCCCCATCATCCCACGATTTTTTCTACCCAATCCACGCATAAATTATTAGCCGCTTTTTCGCAAGCCTCGATGATTCATATGAAAGAAGGCAAAGAGCCTGTAGATGCGCATTATTTTAACGAAGCTTTTATGATGCACACCTCTACTTCGCCGCAATATACCATTATTGCCTCTCTCGATGTTTCCTCCAAAATGATGCAAGGCAATAGCGGCAGTCATTTGGTGGAACAAACGATTGAAGAAGCCGTGGTGTTTCGAAAAAAATTCGCCCAATTGCGAGCAGATATTATGGTGGATAAAAATCGGCCCGAGCACAAACGCTGGTTCTTTGATTTATGGCAACCCGATTCGCTCGATACGAAACGCAATTTAACGAAAGAAGCGTTGGTGAATTATTGCCGAGATCCGAATACGTGGTGCTTAAAGTCGGAGAACAAATGGCATGGTTATGGTGCTATGTCTTCCAACCAGTATTTAATGTTGGATCCTATTAAAGTGTCGATTTTAACGCCGGGTGTTCGTTTAAATGGAGATATGGAATCGTGGGGTATTCCAGCACCTGTGTTATCTCGTTTTTTAAGCAGCCGCGGCATTGTGGATGAAAAAACGGGTTTTTACGTGTTTTTGTTATTGTTCTCGATGGGCGTAACGCGGGGAAAATCCGGTACACTGTTATCGGAATTGTTGGATTTTAAAAAATTCTACGACGATGAAATGCCATTGAATGAATTATTTCCGGTATTGCTCGCTGAAAATCCAGGGCGTTACGATAACTTAACATTGCCGGAATTATGCAATGAGATGCATCTGTATTTAAAATCGCATCGTGTAGCGCATATGGCGATGGATATGTTAGCGCAGTTACCCACCCCTGCCATGACACCTTCGGAGGCTTTTCGATCGGTAGTCCATAAAAAAGTGGAAGAAGTGCCACTCAATGTCTTACAAGGCCGTGTCACGGCTGTTATGGTAGTGCCGTATCCACCCGGCATTCCTATTATTATGCCCGGCGAACGATTTGATGAAAAAACCCAATTGATTGTGCGCTATTTGCAAGTGTTAGAGGAATTTAATAACCGTTTCCCCGGTTTTGAAACGAAAGTGCACGGAGTGATTGTTAAAAAAGAAGACGAAGGCTTTCGTTACTACGTCCCCTGTGTTTTCAAGCCATAAACTCATAAAATCGTAAAATCATAAAACCGTAGGGGCAGAGCGTGCTCTGCCCGTCCAAAGTTTAAATCATGTGCGGCGTGTCCGGGCAGACCACGGTCTGCCCTACGGGATTGGGAGCTATGTTCCCTGTGTTTTATAAATTTTCCGTGGGTTTTCAAATCATAAAATTGTAGGGGCCAGCGTGCTCTGCCCATCCGAAGTTTAAATCTTGTGCGGCGTATCTGGGCAGACCACGGTCTGCCCCTACGGGTGGGAGGGGAAGGTATGGTGTTGTAATTTGAAATTTTATAATGGGTTTAAATTTTGCAGAGATTCAAATCGAATTTGATGGTTTTACGTATGGGGGTTGGCCGGGCACCGTGAAAATCGGGGGAAAGGAATCGAATGGCCATGCGGTGTTTGCCCACACTGATTTCTGGAAACACATTCATCTCAATGGGAATAGTAATCTGCACCAGTTGATAAGGTACACTGGGATTGAGCGATTGTTGATAAAATCCCTCCTGTGCTGTCATCGTCAAAGGATCCGCGCTTTGGCGAATCAAATGCAATAACAATTCACTCACCTCGCGCAACATTTGAAATTCGGTTTGCCACTCTTTTAAATGATGATGACGCATTGACACCGATTGTTTTAGCCACAGTGCAAACATCGGCGTAGTAAAATCACAAGCACCCCCGGGCGTGTTTAATTGCATACGCACATGATTTAAAAATTCATTTTGTCGCAATTTATCCCCAATTTTTGTACGGGTGTTGTGTAGTACCGTGATAGCTTGGTTTAATTTATTTAAACAATTATTAAGCTCTTCTATATTTACATGAGGCGAACGTTGGAGCTGTGTCAGTGCGCTGGCTTGCTGCATCAGCGTTTGCGTCAGTTTGGATTTTAAATCAGGCCGATCGATAACGTTTAGCACTTCCAATAACGCGGGCACGGCAATACGACTGCTAGACAGCGTGGAGCTGTGCATATAAGTATCCAGCTCGATAAACAAATGCTCCAGCCTCAGGCAAATGCGAATGGCATCATTTAAGGGTTGTTCAAACGTAATGGTCTGCGTTTCCAACGAAGTTTTCATGCTCATAATATAGACTGAGGCCGACACATCAGCAAGCGCATGAACAAAAGAGCAGCCCCCATGACCCCTAAAGCGCAACCCTCCCGTAGGGGCAGACCGTGGTCTGCCCGGATCGTCGCACAAGATTTAAATTTCGCACGGGCAGAGCACGCTGGCCCCTACGATTTTATGATTTGAAAACCCACGAGAAATTTATAAAACACCAAGGACCTAACCCCCAATCCCGTAGGGGCAGACCGTGGTCTGCCCGGACACGCCGCACAAGATTTAAATTTCGGACGGGCAGAGCACGCTCTGCCCCTACAGTACAATTTTATTAATAATGGGTAAGTTTATTGGCGTATTAGCCTAGAAAAAAGCGGAGCTGTTAGAGGCTCCGTCGAACGAATAGGATTAATATCCAATCCACCGCGGCGTGTATAACGAGCCTCAATCGTCAACGTCTCCGGCTTAACGCGCGTCATGAGGTCTTGAAACATTCTTTCCACACATTCCTCATGAAAGCCTGAGTGTTTGCGGAAAGAAATAATATATTTCAATAACCCTTCATGGTCGATCTGTTTACCTTCATATCGAATAATCACCGTGCCCCAATCCGGTTGATGCGTCACTGGGCAGTTAGACCGTAACAAATGAGAGACCAAGATTTCTTGCACAGAGAGATTTTTTTGCGAGAGAAAATCGGGACAAGGTTCATAGGTATCGGTGGTAATCTCTAAATTATCCAGCAAAAAACCTTGTAAAGGACGAGGTTGTAGCGCCGGATCCTCCACCGAAAAAAGTTGCACCTCAACTTTAGCGCCCGCCGCTTTACTTAAATCATTCTCCATGGTTTGTTGCACGTGCAATAAATGCGTAAAGACCGTTTGATTAAAAGAATTTAAATACAATTTAAAGGATTTGGATTCAATTAAATTGACCGAGGTGCACGGAATTACATATTGCCCCAAGGCCACCTGTGGTTTTCCTTGCGGGTCTAACCAAGAAAGTTCATAAGCATTCCAAAGATCATGCCCGTGAAAAGGCCATGGATCCCGAATGCCGAATGCTGTCCGGTTTTCTGCCCGCGCGATGGGAAATAACACACTCGGTGTATAGGTATCCGGGTAATCTGTGGCTTTAGTCAGGGGAGAGTGGTGCGCTGTCATGGGGGTAGTATAAAAAGAGAGTGCTTGATTGCAATAGTTTTATAACGGCAAGAAATACGGCGCTTCATCCTGGCGAGATGCAAAGCAAAGAGTAGCCTGGATGGAGGCAAGCTGAAAATGCAGGCTACTTTAGGGCTCAGACTACGATAGCGTCTTTTGTTTTTATAAACGTAACTCGGATTTTCAGCTTACTTCCACGCCATAAAATCGTAGGGGCCAGCGTGCTCTGCCCGTGCGGAATCTAAATCTTGTGCAACGGTCCGGGCAGACCACGGTCTGCCCCTACGGGGTTGAGAAGATTGTGTGTCATTAGGGCGAGGGGTAAGGGGATTACATCGCGCGATATTGGCTGTGTAACCGTTCTATAGCTTTTCGCAACTGATTCTTATCCCCACTGTTATCAATCACGTCATCTGCCATCGCGAGGCGTTCTGCGCGGGGGGCTTGGAGCGTGAGAATTTGTCGGGCTTGCTGCTCGTTAAGGTGATCACGGCGCATCAAACGTTGGATTTGCACGGATTCCGGGCAATCAATCACTAATACACGATCCACAAAATCGATGCCTTGAGATTCGGCCAGCAGAGGAATATCCAAAATCACATAGGGACCTTTAATGGTGTTCAGAGCGGCTTGCAT
>DATDVD010000053.1:0-12117 GCA_035290065.1 Coxiellaceae bacterium
CAGATTCTGGCCAACGCCATGGCGGCTAGCGAACCTGATGAATTAGCAGCAGAAGCTGCGACCCCCGTCGCGGCGGCTGGTGAACCGCCTGTATCTGCCGCTCTTGCTGCTATTAATCAGCAGTATGAACAGGCTTTACAAAATTATACAGCTGCAGTAGATGCATTAGATGCCTCTGCAGAATCTGAGGAGGAGACGGAAGAAGGAAAAGAAGAAAAGCTTGAAGTTGCTCCTCGTATTGATTCAGCCTGGAATCAGAAAATTGCTGCAAGAGAACGGGAAAGTAAGCGTAGCCGAAGCAGCCCAGGTGCTGCAAGCCAAGCTTCTGTTTATGGCACAGAATTAGGAGCAGTGGAGGAGGCAGCAGCAGTGGCGGCGGCGGCACCAGCGGCAGCAGCAACACCAAGAGCTGGGGGTTTCTAATTAATGGCTTTTAAATTGATTCTGAAAAAATCCGCCTGTTATAATAACCAGCGGATTTTTATTTTTTCCTCGCTTTCAAGCGCCGCAACTCTTTAGGGTCCATTTTTAAGGGTCTATAAATTTCGACACGATCACCTGGCTCTAAAAGTGTCTCCAACGATTGCAATCGCCCAAATATTCCCACTTTGTTGATCGACAAATTAATCTCCGGAAATGCTTTTAAAATGCCCGAGCGCTCGATGGCGTGGCGAAGTAAACAGCGAAACGGAACCTCAAGTTCAATCTGTTTTTGCTGAATTTCTGACGCATAAACCACTGTTACTTTCAAATCAAATTTTCCCTCTTCGTAGGGGCAGAGCGTGCTCTGCCCGTGCCCAATCATAAACCGTGTGCCATATTCCCGGGTCGACCACGGTCGACCCCTACGGGGAGTGGAGGAGTTTCCCTTCTTCCGTAGGGGCAGACCGTGGTCTGCCCAAGAACCTGCAGAAGATTAAGGGCAGACCACGGTCTGCCCCTACGGGAAGATGCCTGGGATCTTCGTCATTTTTTATCATCAATAAATTGCCCTAGCGCGTTCACAAAAACAATCCACTAATTTATTCGCGGCCTTTTCAAACACAGGACCAAACAACATACCGACTAAATTGGAGCTAAACGAAAAATCCATATGCAACGACACACGACACCCATTTTCCACAGGCTCAAAATGCCAACGGCCTTCAAAGTGTTGAAACGGGCCGTGTTGCAACTGCATCAAAATGGACTCGGGGTTTTTAAGAATATTTTCAGTGGTGAAGGATTGTTTAAACCCTGATTGCATTAAATCGAGCCGAGCGATCATACGGTCCTCCGCCGCACTGATCACCTGCGTGCCCGAGCACCACGGAATAAATTCCGGATAATGGGCGACATCGTTTACCAGAGTAAACATTTGTTCCGGGGTATAAGGAACCACCGCAGTTTTTTGAATGATGGGCATTGGCTTATTTCTCCGACGTACGTTGCATGCTAGTATATCCCACCTTATGGCTAAAAAAAGCAAAAAAACATCCGAAAATATCATTGCGGATAACCGCAAGGCACGGCACGACTACGAGATTTTGGAACGTATTGAAGCCGGGATGGTGCTCGCCGGGTGGGAAATGAAAAGCATTCGGGATGGGCGGGCGCAACTGAAAGACAGCTACGTAAAATTCTTGCACGGCGAACCTTATTTGATTAACGCGCATATTTCACCGTTAACCTCTGCTTCCACCCACGTTAATGCAGATCCGACCCGCTCCCGTAAACTCCTCCTCAATAAAAAAGAAATGGATACATTACGCAGTGCAGTGGATAGAGAAGGCTTAACTTTGATAGCATTAAACTTGCATTGGTCACGCCATTATGTGAAAGCTGAGATTGCGCTCGTGCGCGGCAAAAAATTGCACGATAAACGTCGTACACTAAAAGAAAAAGCATTGAAACGGGAACAACATCGATTTTTAAGGAGCTAACAACATGAAATGGGATTTACTGTGCATTGGAGGCGGATCAGGGGGTATTGCAGCCGCCGTACAAGCCGCTCAATTGGGGGCAAAATGTGCCATTATCGAAAAAAACAAATTAGGCGGCACGTGTGTCAATAGCGGATGTGTGCCTAAAAAACTGATGTGGTATGCCGCTGAAATGGCAGAAATGTTTCGCCAAGCACCCGGTTTTGGTTTTCCCGACCCTAAAAAATCGGTGAATTGGGAAACGCTGGTTGAACACCGCAAAAAACATATTCAAAAACTCAACGCCCTGTATGCCAAACGCTTAGATGAACACAATATTAAATGGATCGAAGGCGAAGCGCAGTTTCAAGACGGTCACTCGGTGAAGGTAGGCAATGAAATCCTCACTGCGAAACACATTATTATTGCCAATGGCACAGAACCTATGATTCCCGATATTCCTGGCGCTAAAAAAGGTATTACGTCCGAGGGATTTTTTGCGCTTAAAACCTTGCCTAAAAAAGTAGCCGTAGTGGGCTCGGGGTATATTGCCGTAGAATTAGCGGGAATTTTAAACAGTCTTGGCACAGAAACGCACTGCTTTTTGCGCAACGATGTGCCGCTCGCGCGCTTTGATGAAATGCTTTCGTCTCAGTTGATGCGTACCCTGCGGGAAGCAGGCATTCAGTGGCACACGCGCCATCCTGTCAAAGCCATCATGGGTGAAGCAGGCGCTTTGTTGTTAGAGGCCGAAGGGCCTGCTGTTCCCAGCCGTCCTTCGCCGGGTGAATTTGAAACAGTGATTTGGGCCATTGGGCGAAGACCGAACCGGGATTTATTATCGCTGGGTAATACAAACATTCAGTTGTGCGAAAAAGGATTTATTAAAGTCGATCGTTATCAGAACACGTCCGTAGATCATGTGTATGCCATTGGCGATGTCACGGGTCAGTGGCCCTTAACACCCGTTGCGATTAAAGCAGGGCGACAATTAGCGTTGCGACTGTTTGGAAAACAAGTGAACGCGTGTGTAGATTATCGTTTTGTGCCCACCGTTATTTTTTCACATCCTCCCATTGCAACTATTGGTTTAACGGAAAATGAAGCTTCCGCAGAATATGGGAAAGAAATTAAAATTTACAAAACCACGTTTACCCCACTGTATTATGCTTTTTCTGAACATCCGATTCGCACCTCGATAAAACTCATTACCCATGGAAAAGAGGAGAAAATTGTTGGCTGCCATATCATTGGCCTGAATGCCGATGAAATTCTACAAGGATTTGCCGTCGCGATTAAAATGGGCGCTACGAAAAAAGATTTTGATGCGACGATGGCCATCCATCCCACCAGTGCAGAAGAACTAGTTACCTTAAAATAACTTCTTTAATTAGCCTCTCTTAATGCTATTTTAAGGAAATCTTGATAGAATAGTCGATGGGGGCGTCTTAGGCTTCGACGTGAAACGTGAACCCTGAGGTGCATGCCGAGCCACGCAATAACCGCTCGTAAAACCCGTCATTGCAATTAGATAGACGCTAAAAACGACGCTATCTTTGATGCAGAATACGACGCAATAGCTGCGTAATCTGACGCTGCTGAACAACAGCAGCACATCCTATTCCTAGGGTTTGCTTATGGGCCCTAACGAATAGTCACTGTTATAAGCTCGCTCATTCGCATGGCTCGTGTTAATGAGTTAAAACTAAAGAGCTCGCGAATCTAGTTTACCCTGTACGTTGGGTGCTGATTCGTTAAAACCAAAAACGGCACTAAGCATGTAGAACTGAAGGCTGATCTTTTGCGGACGCGGGTTCAACTCCCGCCGCCTCCACCATAACCTATTTATTTTTAAGTATTTTTCACCAGTTGGATTCCCTGGGTTTGAAAAACTCAAGGAATTATTTATTTAAAATCAACCAATAATGTCCAACTAAATCCAATCTCATTTGGGGGTATATTTGGGGGTACATTGCACTTCTTAAACTGGAGATACCCCCAAATGCTCTTTGAGTCTCTAAAAAAGCAAAGTGCAAATTTTGCACTTTGCATCTTAACCCTCATTTAGGCTTTCACAAAAATTAATGATCCAAAAGGCTCAACAAAATCTATTCTGTAGAACATAAAATTAACAACTAATCCTACTTAAAAAATTAATATTAGCTTATAATCTGCGCAAAAATCACAACCTATCTAACGCTACTCAGCGACAGCATTGAATATCCTAACTAAACAAAAAGGAGATAATAAATGCCATATTTTGTGAAAGGTGAAGCAGGCTTAAACCATTCAATAATTTATACCGACAACACTGAAAGATATTTTCGATACTCAGGAGGAACATGGGCTTGGAGAGATCATAATCCCGGAAATCTTGTTCCTGGATCAGTGAGTGCAAGACACAATCAGATTGGATCCACTGGTAAATTTGCTATATTTCCAGATTATAAAAATGGCCACTCGGCATTACTAGATTGCCTAAAAACCACCTACAAAAATGCCTCTATTAATTATTTAGTTAGCAAATTTGCTCCAGCAAAAGATGGAAATAATGTCAAAATTTATAGGAAATTTCTTCATGACAGAACAGGTGTAAAAGACGACAAAAAAGTTAAAGACTTTACAGCTAGTGAATTTGACAAACTTTGGCATGCCATTGAAGCAATGGAAGGCTATAAAGAAGGTATCGTCACTGAAGTTTTCCCAATTACTGAAGTCTACAGGGATAAAAACGGAATTTGCGAGCTTCATATAAAAGGTAAAGGATGGGCATCAAAATCAGAATGTATAAACCTTGCAAAACAAGGCTGTCTTGACTTAATTGTATGCATCTCTCATATGAGACACGAATATCTTCGAGCCAGACCTAACAGCTCTGTTAATGGAAGCCTTGAACATATGATAGTTAAAAAACCCAAGGAAAAAGGAAAGTAAATGCGGTATTTGTTTTTAATGCTTCTTATATTTTCGTCCTTTGCTCTAGCGAAAAACCAAACCGTCTATTACGAGCCAAGTTTAGTGGAATTAAAAGGCGTTATTAAAGATTTAAAATTTCCTGGCCCTCCTAACTATGAAAGCATAAAAAATGGAGATGCTGATGAGACCGGTGCATACTTAATATTAAATAACCCCATTGATGTTATACTGCCTTCAAAGCTGAAAAACGATAGTAACGATAACGATGAACCCGAGGAGAACGTTAAAATACTTCAACTTGCTGTAGAAAATGATAGTGACTGGACAAAAATAAAGAAAGGAAATTACGTTCAGCTAACTGGAACATTATTTCATTGCCTTACTGCACATCATCATACCAGAGTATTGCTTTGGGTTGAAAAAGTTAAAGTCCTCTCAATGCAAAAAGCAGAGAATATTAAACTAGATATTTCAAGCGAAGATCAGCAATTCATGAGTCACGAACATTTACAGTCTTCCACCTAAAATTTCACCAGCAAGCGCCAATCCACGAGAGAAAACTAAAAATGCATGATGAATTTATCCATTGAATCGCTTTGGCTTGCTTTTCTTTACTAAAATAATCTTGGTTCTCATTACTCATTTTTTTAGGCCTTTAATTTATAATACAAAAAATGCAATCAATAATGTCTTTAAACGACACGAGAATCTTGCAATAAATATTTTCCTATCCCTCAGATTTCTTAATGACCAGGACCCCAACGAAAGACATGAGAGCCAGTAATTTGATAACTTACGTACGCCCACTAACATTAACCGGGAATTATTTACGCAAAAAATATCGCCGTTTTGGGTCATTAATTCCCTGTCCTATTTCACCAACAAGATCACGATCAATCAAAACAAGTAAACGCGATCTTGTTAAACGAGCTGATTTTCCAATCATTTCAGAAATCTCTTTAGTCGATAAATCATCGGCATTTTTCAAGGCCTCGATAATCGCTTCATCAGTACCCTTTAAAAGAGGAGCTTTAATTGCTTGAGTATATAAAGTTACACGGAAGTGTGTTCCAATTTCTTCAAATTGCGGCTCTGCAAATCCTTCCGCCTCGCAGGAATCAATAATTCGTCTAATGCCACTTCCCCATCTTTCAATTAAACCTAAACGATAAAATACTTGGCCAATAACACGATTACGCAATTTCGACACACCTCGCTTAATTTCATCAACTGTCAAACCAAATAAAAGTAAACCTGGGTTTTCTATTTCAATGCGATCGTCAAAGAATGAAAGTCGAATTGGAGCTCCCTGTTGTGCATAATCGGCATGTACTACATGCATTAATAACGGCCTCACGTACAGCCGTTAACGGTACACTCCACTTTTCTGTATGACGAGCCAAAGAATCTTTTTTGGAAGAAGTGCTACCTGATCTAGATATAGAAGATGTTTTTGGACCACTACCTGATCTAGATGAAGAATACATTCTATGAGAAAAACTATTTTTAGAGGTATTCTCTAACCCAGGAATATCAATTCCATGCATGGCATGTTTTTTAACAAAGCTTATAACTTCTTCAATAGCTAAAACTGGATAAGTCATAATTTCTTGGGTATCAAAAATATGAGTTTTATTGTTTCCTAAAAATATACCTACTTGAATTCAAGCATCTGGAAAATATTTTAAACGCTCTTTACCAAACAAAATAACCCCGCCAGCTGTTGGAATTTTTTTATTTTGATAAGAAGTAATAAGCTCCAATGACTCTAAATCAGTTTGATTGAGTTTTTTAACGGTTGAAAACAACTCTGAAGTCAATGGCTTCAGAGTTTAAAGCCGACAAAGGCTGCTTATCAAATGAATCTTCGATTCTAATCCGACGTAGCTCAACCTGCATTAGACTATCAGCTAAGCGATTTGTTGAACCCACTCGAATGTAAACCCCTTTGTCTATACCCTCTTGTTTTAAATAATGAGGTCTGACTGAGCTGGGAAAAATTTGGATAGCCAACAAATAAGAGCTCCTCCAAGGAATAATTTCTATCTTCGGAAGAATTTGGGACTCAATACTATCATTAATTAAATTAGCGAGTTTTTCCTCAAGTTTATGAGGCTCTACAACACCGCAAACATGCTTTGACTTATCTTCTACCCCGATAATAAGAACGCCCCCCGGCTGTATTGGCAAAAGCCACCATGGTCCGCAATATGCCTTTGGGCGAACTTAAGTCTCACTTAAACTCAAGGGTCTTACCTTCCGGACTTTTCAACAAACTATCAATATCCATCATAGTCTCCAGCTCTGAATTCTACTCTGAATGTATTATCATGCAAATTGTTCAGAGTAAAATTCACAGATGGACTATAGAAAACTAAAAAGAAGGGCTAGAGCAATCCAATAAAGTCCACTAGAATCCACATAAATTGAGGGTAACATTTGGGGGTACATTCATTTCCTTTCGAAGATCCAGCTTATATATTAAACCGTAGGGGCAGACCGTGGTCTGCCCTTCTTTCTTCATAATAAACCTTGTGCCAGTTCCTGGGCAGACCACGGTCTGCCCCTACAATTGATATCAATTGGATTGTTGGCTTTCTTCAATTGCTTCTAAAAATATTTTCCCAAAACTTTCTAATTTTTTCTGCCCTACGCCGGTAATAGCCAAGAATTCTTCGTGGGTGCTGGGAAGGTAGGTGGACATTTCGATGAGAGAGACGTCGCTGAAAATAATAAAGGGGGCAACGTTGGCCTCTAATGCGAGGGATTTTCGCAAGCGACGTAATTTTTCGAAAAGAGTTTTATCGTAATTCAATTCGGATGCCGGGGTTTTGGTAGAACGTTCGGTTTTTTTAATTTTTTCGGCTTTCTCTTTTTTCGGCGCTCGGTATTTAACGCGAGATTTTGCCAGAATTAATGATTTTTCGCCTTTTAAAATAGATTTCGCCTGTGAGGTTAATCGTAAAACAGAATAATGCGCCAGATCTTGTTCTAAATAACCTAAATGAATTAATTGACGAAAAAGGCTGTGCCATTCCTCTTGGCTCAACGCTTTCCCAATGCCGTAGGTGGATAAACGATCATGGCCCAAACGTTTAATGCGTTCTTCTTCTTTACCTCGTAAAACATCAATCACATAATTGACGCCGTAATTTTCACGTAAACGATACACACACGATAAAGCTTTTTGCGCCTCTTGCGTGCCATCATAGGTTTCGGGAGGATTTAAACAGATATCACAATTTCCACACGCTTCTTCCAACGTTTCATCAAAATAATTTAATAATACTTGGCGGCGACAGGTTTGGGCTTCGGCAAAGGCTGTCATACAATTTAATTTATGCAGCTCAATGCGTTGCTGATCGGGATTTTCATTGTTAGCAATTAATCCTTTCGCGACCACAATATCTTGCAACCCGTATAACAATAGAGCTTCTGCTGGCAAACCATCGCGTCCTGCCCGGCCTGTTTCTTGATAATAACCTTCAATATGTTTAGGCAAATCATAATGCACGACAAAACGGACGTTGGATTTATCAATGCCCATACCAAAGGCAATCGTAGCGACAATAATATTAACATCATCTCGCTGAAAGGCTTCTTGTGTTTTTTGACGTTGTTGCGTAGAAAACCCGGCGTGATAGGGGAGTGCCGAATAGCCGTGCTGTTGTAATTTATCGGCCACTTCTTCGACACGTTTCCGACTTAAGCAATACACAATGCCAGCTTCCTGTTCATGATCTTTTAGAAAATGAGTTAATTGTGCAAACGGTTTTTGTTTATCCATAATGGTGTAGCGAATATTGGGGCGATTAAAACTGCCAATATGAATCTTGGCGCGCGTTAATCGCAAACGTTTCGCAATATCCTGCCGTGTTTGTTTATCGGCAGTAGCGGTTAAAGCAATAAGAGGAACGTCGGGGAAATAATCACGCAATTGGCCCAATTGTAAATATTCCGGCCGAAAATCATGGCCCCACTGGGAGACGCAATGGGCTTCATCGATGGCAAATAATGCGAGGGGAATATCGTTTAAGCGAGCCAAAAAAGATTCTGTCATTAACCGCTCAGGGGCAATATACAATAAATCCAATTCCCCCTGATGCAATGCGACCAGCGTTTTTTTGGCTTCGGCTTCCGTTAAAGCGGAATTATAAAACGCGGCTGAAACCCCGTTGGCTATTAAGGCTTGCACTTGGTCTTGCATTAAAGAAATTAACGGTGAGACAACAATACCTATGCCTTCTCGCACGAGCGCGGGAATTTGATAGCACAACGATTTACCACCCCCCGTTGGCATCAACACAAAATTATCTTCCCCCGCAATCGCACGGTGAATAATGTCCTCTTGAAGCGGACGAAATTCATCGTAGCCAAACACTCGGCGGAGGATCTCAAGGGGGTTTTCGGGTGAAGTGCTCAACGCTTCCTATCCATTTATAACCTACCGTCTGGATCTCGCCACACAAAAATCCAGATTATATAAATTAAATTGTAGGGGCAGACAGTGGTCTGCCCTTCTTCCTTCATAATAAACCTTGTGCCAGTTCCTGGGCAGACCACGGTCTGCCCCTACGGTTCACAATATTCCTACCATTTATAATTCCCATACCATTTATAATTCCCATACCATTTATAACTCCCATACCATTTATAATTCCCATACCATTTTATAATATCCCTACCCTTTTATAATGCCCCCACCCTTTATCCCTATACCCTAAATTTTCAGTTACCTTCAGGCTATCAAACATTCCTGCCCCTCACAACACCGTGTTTTAAAGCCAATACTGACTTCGGTGGGCTAATTTGGTACACTAGGCGGATGCCGGATAAGACCCCTAAAGCCCTGAGTTTTGAGCAATCCCTGACGCAATTGGAAAAACTGGTTTCCAAGATGGAATCTGGTCAATTGCCATTAGAACAATCGCTGAAACACTTTGAGCAAGGCGTGAAATTAATCGGAGAGTGCCAAACAGTGCTCTCTAAAGCGGAGCAAAAAGTAAAAATGCTGAGTGGAGAAGGAGTATTAGTTGATTACAACCCCTCTGAATAACCCCCTGGATACACAAGTATTACTGACGCCTTATCAACAGCGCGTCAATGAGTACTTGAATCTTTCCTTGCCTTCTAAAGAAGACCGCCAACCCTTAGTACAAGCCATGCATTACGCCGTATTTGCAGGCGGTAAACGGCTACGACCTGCGTTGGTGTATCTCACCGGCCAATGCTTAGGCGCCTCTCTTGATCACTTGGATATTGCAGCGAGCGCCATTGAGTGTATTCACACTTACTCCCTCATTCACGATGATTTACCCGCGATGGATGATGCGGATTTGCGCCGTGGCCATCCCACGTGTCACAAAGCCTTTGATGAAGCCACCGCCATTTTGGCAGGCGATGCGTTATTAACATTAGCGTTTGAACTGCTCACCAAACAAACCCTCTCTAACACCGCTATCAGCGCGATGATTGCAACGGTAGCGCGAGCCTCCGGTGTCAGCGGCATGGTGGGAGGACAAGCACTCGATTTAGCCGCAGAAAATAGCTTAATTACGCTTTCTCAATTGGAAACGATCCATCGTCTTAAAACTGCTGCGCTTATTAATGCCAGTGTGATGCTAGGTGCTTATGCGGCCGAATGTGAGGATGAAACGGTGGTGGGTTTTTTAAATCAATTCGGCACGCATTTAGGCTTAGCCTTTCAAATTCGCGATGATATTTTGGATGTGGAAGGTAAAGCGGTTACGTTGGGGAAAGAGCCTGGCCAAGATAAAGCCGCCAATAAAAGCACGTATCCCAGTATTTTAGGGTTAGAGCAATCTAAAACCGTATTGGCGAAACACGTGCAAACCGCCCTTCAAGCGTTAGAAAATTTGCCCCACGACACCACCCATCTTCAAGCCATCGCCTGTTCAATGGTAGAGCGAGAATCGTAGAAGTGTACGGAGAGTCGTATGGATGTATGGAAAACCCTATGGATGTACGAAGAATCGTATGGATTTACGGAAAACCGTAGGGGCAGACCGTGGTCTGCCCGAGAACATTGCACCCGATTAAAGGCAGAACGCGATTTATCCCAAGGCCCTGCACAAGATTAAGGGCAGACCACGGTCTGCCCCTACGGGTTACGGGTTACGGGTTATAGTTTACGATTTATGGCTTCGCAATTCATCTACTGAAATGATTATTTCACCGTCTCGAGTCGATTGAATCATGCCTTTTTGGCGCCAGGCCATGATATAAACCAATTCTAATGTCACCGGATAACCCTCTGGGTCTTCGGAATAATGCTTAGGCAATTCCGGCACTCCGCTCCACTGAAAATCTTCCCACATTCGTTCTACACTCGGATAAAGCAGCGTAATTTCCTCTTGATCCATCACGGGGTCTTCAAACCCCATGGTTTTAAAGACATCTCCCCAATCGTGCATATCCACAAAAGTCGGGGTTTTCAAGCCCAAGGCTCGCCATTCTTTTAACGTGTTAAATCCCAATGCTCCCCCTAATAACAAGCCCCCTCGTGCTAATATCCGCTGAAAAAATGGAATATCGTCGGGATGGGTTAACAAAGGCCCGAATACTAAGTCATAGGGAGTTTGAGGGGTATTAGCTACTTCCTCTTTTCTTTCCAACTGAAGGGCAGGAAACGCTTGCTGCAATAAGCGGTCAAAAGCCCCGGGGGCCACGCTTAAACCCCGTCGAAAATGAGGCTTAAATAGACCTAAACGCTCACTCAAAACATTCGCCAACACCTGATAAAAACGCTCTGGAAGTTCTTTTTTCATAACTCTAACTTATAAAGGATACCTTTAAGATTATCTTAAGTTAAGGATGATATTATTAGAGTATTAATAAGAAAACAAATGGGGATTGAAAAATGGTTTTTGATTCTGGCTACGACGACGAACAAAGCACCAAGGAATGGAAAAAGTGGATGCTAGGGAGCACGCTTTTCGTCGTACTACTGGCCGCCTTATTTCTTTTGCTAAATCCACTATTAGGCTCTCTAACAGCAGGTTTAATCGTAGGAGCGATGTTTCTTATAGTTGCGCTAGCTGTTGGGTATGTCCAGTGGAAAACACGCCAGGACCCTGCGAATGATGGATGGGAAGCTGGAGTTGAAGAGCCCCAACGAAGAGGTTCTGGTGCAGGGGAAGGTGCATTGGAAACAGACTCCAGGCAACCACTAGCGAGGGGTAATGCTCCTTCCGACGCAGCCGCGTGGGAAGCTGGAGTATTTGACGACTCCTCACGAAGAAGGGGTTCTGGTGTATGGGAGGATGAGGAAGCAAACACC
>DATDVD010000054.1:0-10660 GCA_035290065.1 Coxiellaceae bacterium
TCCACGGCATCCACTAATAACAATACCGAATCCACCATCGAGAGAATCCGCTCGACTTCTCCTCCAAAATCCGCGTGGCCCGGTGTATCTACAATATTGATATGGTAATCTCGCCAATCAATGGCCGTGTTCTTCGCTAAAATGGTAATACCCCGTTCGCGTTCCAAATCATTGGAATCCATCACCCGTTCCGTGAGTTGTGCCCGCTCATCAAAGGTACCCGATTGGCGCAAGAGTTGGTCTACCAAGGTAGTTTTTCCATGGTCGACGTGGGCAATGATGGCAATATTTCGAAGCTTTTGTTGGAACACGGTACTACTCTTAATTTAAAAAGAAGGGGGGCAATAATAGCCGAATTGCAATTTCAAAGACAAGCTTTTAATATAAAAAAGGAAACTCCTATCCTTGTAGGGGTCGCCAAAGTCGACCCGGGAATAGGGCGCAAGGGTTAGGGCAGACCACGGTCTGCCCCTACGGGGAGAGGTAAACATGTTTCTTTGTAGGGGTCGACCATGATCGACCCGGAAAGCCTATTCAGCAGGAGATTGCTTACATGGACATCGCGGTATTAATCCCCTGTTACAATGAAGCCCCCACTATTGCAACGCTAATTCGCCTTTTCCAGCATCACTTGCCAGAAGCCACGGTGTATGTGTACGACAATGCCTCGACGGATGCGACCGCGCTGGAGGCTACACAAGTCGGAGCCCGTGTGAGGAAAGTGTGGGACCGCGGTAAAGGGAATGTGATTCGCCGCATGTTTGCCGAGATAGAGGCGGATATCTATGTGATGATGGATGGGGATTTGACCTATGATATTGCGACGGTGAGCACGATGATTCGCATGCTCCAAGATCAGCAGTTGGATATGGTGGTGGGCAAACGAGTGATAAGCACCCAGGAGGCTTCTTCTTATCGGCGTGGCCATCAGTGGGGTAATTGGTTTTTTAATCGAGCACTGCATTATTTATTTAAAAGCCCCTTTACGGATATTTTATCCGGCTATCGCGTTGTATCGCGGCGATTTGTAAAATCCTTCGCTGCCACCGCGTGTGGATTTGATACGGAAGTGGAATTATCTCTTCATGCGTTAGAATTAAAATTACCTTCGCTAGAAAAAGAAACGCTTTATGCAGGAAGACCGGAAGGCTCTCACAGCAAGCTTCATACGCTACGAGATGGTTTCAAAATTTTATTTCGTATTCTCTCCTTGTTAAAACGTATTCGGCCTTTATTTTTATTTTCGATAATGGGTATGGGATTAGCCTTATTGTCACTCGGATTAGCAGTGCCTTTATTTATAACCTATTGGCACACGGGTTTAGTGCCGCGTTTTCCCACGGCTGTCTTATCAACGGGTATTATGATTTTGGCTGGCATTAGCATTATGTTAGGGATTGTATTGGATCATGTGTCCTCCATGCGTCGAGAATTAAAATATTTGCATTATTTATCGTTGTCGAAAACATCAGGCCGTGTTGATGAATACAACGTCTAAAACGATGCTGGCTTTTTCCCTGATAGTAATGGTTTTCGTGATCACCTTTGTCGTTCAATCCCATTTATTTCTGAGTTGGGATGTCGTGTGGTATGGAGAAGCGGCAGAACGATTATTAAAGGGAGGTCATTACACACAGAATTTTTTTGAACCTAATCCGCCGTTAGTGATTTTTATCAGCCTTATTCCTATTGGGCTTTCTAAAATACTTTCTATTCCTATGGAAACCAGCGTGCGATTATTTACACTGGCTATAGCAAGCCTTTCCTTGTGGTTGGTTTATGGGATTAAACCACGAATTTTTCTTTTGCTAATTTTATTATTTATTTATTGTTTTGTTCCTTTATATGAATTTGGACAACGCTCGCATTTAATGCTCATGATGATTATGCCGTATTTATTTTCTGCCTCTTTAGTAGTAGAAAATAAAAAAGTTCCTTATGGGTTTATGATTGGATTGCTAGCAGGAATAGGTTTTTGTTTTAAACCTTATTATGCGGTGACGTTTTTTCTGGTGGAAATAGGGATTTTTTGGAAATCTCAATCATTTAAAAGCCTGTTTCGATCGGAAACTATCGCTATTTTTACCATTGTCCTGCTTTATTTTTTAAGTATTCTGATATGGACACCCGATTATTTAACCGTTGTTTTGCCTATGGTGATAACTCTTTATATTTCCCATGGTAAAACAATTGCTCTAGAATTGATGCGGGCGGAAGGAGTGTTATTGTGGGGGTCTGCGTTAATTCTGTTTTTTATAGGGAAAATAAAAGCTTCTTATCAAGACGCGGATTTATTAACGGTATTAATAATAGCTTCGTTTGGCATGGCGTTTTCGTATTTCATTCAAGCACAAACTTGGTATTACCATGAATATCCTTTAATTGCTTTGTCCTTTTTAATAGTAGCCCTGTTAGGAAGTGAAATGTGGAGAAGAGTTTTTTCGATTCAAAAATATATTTATATAGGGGTGACAGGAATTATAGCCGTAGGGTTTATAGCTTTTATTGGTTTAAAAATAACAAAAATGACGAGTCCTAATTACGTTTATACGCGAGCTGTTCAGGAGGTTATAGCGGCGACCCAAGCGGTGTCGCGAACAGGCCCTATCTACGTATTTAGTACTTCCATGGAACCTCGCGCCTCTCTCCACCACAAAGCCGGCTATGAATCTGCGTCTCGTTTTCCGGATTTTTGGATGATAGCAGGCATCGTGCAATTATCGCATCAATCGTTAAATCGTGAGAAAAAAGGTCTATTAAACCAGCAAGCTGATCAAATTCGGCAATGGGTGGTGGAAGATTTTGAACACCATGCACCGTGTATCGTTTTAATCGATATTCAAAAACCCAACTATTTAATCAACGATCCTGCCTTCCAATATCTCGATTTTTTAACGCAAAATGCTAGCTTTGCCGCCCTATGGAAACGTTACCACTATCAAATCACCTCTCATCATTACGCTATTTATAAAAGAAATGACTGTGAGAAGGGAGCCACTAGAAACTTGGCCCCCTTCCATAATAGAAGTTAGGATCCTGGAGAAGGTTTTTCAAAAAACGAAATGTCTTTGTAACCCGATGTTCCACGAATGTTAGGTTTTGGAACCACTAGCAACGAAATAGAAGAAATGCGCTCCGGTTGTATCAATAGAGGGATTGTTACGGTGTTACCGCTGATTTGAAGGCCTGAAAATTCTGCAGTGCCTTTAGTGCCAGCAGAATAATTTTGATACAAACAATTCTGAACCCCCTCTCCTTGAATAATAATGTAGCCACTCCAACTGATGGTGTGAGGAGCAGGACGAACAATGGATACTTGGATTTCGCTGTCGGTAGCTACCCAAGGTTGAAGTACTAAATTCTGGTCGTTAGTTTTAATACCAAACTTAAAAGCAGTCACATCACACGTATCGGAAGCTCCATAACCCAACAAAGGGGCTGTAAGCAAAGTAACGGCGGCCGTAAGAAGAAAGCAATGTTTTTTCATGGTTTGTCCTTTTATAGTGTTAAAAATACTCCTTGAAAACGATCCGCCTCCACCCTTGCTTCCTACCCAATCCGTGTACGGCGTAAAGTTTATTCATTTTAAAACGATAAAGGGGCCAAGTGTCAACCATTAATCTATGAAGAACTTTGCGGGGGTGTATAAAAGTGTTGCCTGTATGGCACAAATTGCAGCTCAACTCTAAGACTATTCCCCCTTTTCTAGGAAGCAGTAGTCTAAACTAGTAGGCAGAAGGAAATAATTGTGCCTGATATTCCAAGACGCTTACATTTTATTTGGCTCGGGGATGTTATTCCCGATAGGGCTGTTAAACGCATTAAGGCGTTTATTGAAAACTTGCTTGTTTTAGCAAATTCTTCTTAATTTCTCTGATTAAATGTGGGCTCTGGCCTTCCACCCGAAATTTAAACAAGCTGCCGTCTATTAAATCGAAGCCCCAGCACCTGCTGCTACAGCCGCTGCAGCTGCAGAAGGTGGTTCCGGTATTTCAGGAGGAACTGCTTTAGCAGGTCTCCAAAATTGAATTAAGCCTGCGCGCGATTTTTTTGCTCCAAAGAGAAAAGACATGCTTTGACCGGAATCTAAATCAAAATCACGACCTTCGTTAACGGCTTTTATGAGCGCTTCCATATAATCCGGATGTTTATCTTGCAAGCGTAATTTATGCCTAAGCGTTCGGGTGGACATTTCTTCTTCTGATACAAAACCAAATCTTACGTATAATGCTTTTGCCGTATCCGTAAAAAGAACCCAATTTTTTACCGAACCTAAGGTAGCATCCGAAAAAACTTCTTTCATCAAAGCTTTTCCAATTCCTCTTCTTCGGCAAGATTCGACCACCACCACATCCCACAAGGAAGCAAATAAAATACCATCGGTGAGCACTCGTGCAAATCCCACTACTTCCTCACCTTGTAAAGCTACAAAACAACGAGAAGCATTGACTAGTAATATTAATCGATCCAAGGTTAAATGAGATTGCCAGTAGGCATTGGTGTTTAATAAAACCAGAAGTTTCGGTATCATATCATCGCTAACAGAAGTGGCTATACGGATACCTTCTGGTACGGTTATATCGGCTGGAAGTATGATCTCTCGACGTAACATTATTTCTTTGGCAACCGTCGTTCCTTCGCCTTGATCAAAATGATAATTGTCGAACACAGTTCTTAAATTGTCGGGAACACTTAAAATAAAACGAAATTCTGGCTTTCTTGCTACCGTAGGAAACTTAATAAGAAATTTAGCCAGCGCTTCACCTGCTGTTTTCCCATTTGAAAACCGGTGGGCAACATGAGCGTCCTCAATTTCAATATGAGTGATACATTCCACATCTACTCTATCCGTCACTAAATAAGCCTTTCCAATCCATTTTTCCTCGTGTAAGAGATTTACTTCTATAATACCTTCACAAAATCTGGCCTGAATAACATAGCCTTCTTCTAAGTTAAGTCTTATTGCAGTTAATGGCATCTTTATACCTCCACGATCCGTTCAAAAATATTTACTCCAAATCTAACAACATAGTAACAACCAATAAGTTTAAATAATATTCTATACTCTTATCAAAATATTAAAATACAGTTCTTTTTAGCAAGGAAATCTTATGCGTTACCCTCTTTGGGTCTTATTTTTCTTTTGTAACCTTTGGTTCTCCGCTGTATATGCCGATACATGCCCTGATCCAAGCCTGTTTGTTTCAAATCCTTTACCGACCTGAAAGCAACTCTATTTATGGGCCTTGGATCAACCAACAAGCTATTACAGAAAAAATACGGATTACATAAGGATGCAACGGCGTCTTCCTTCAGCTTCCGCCCCCTCGGCAGGTAACGCTGCAGCAGTAGCGGCAGCTGCTCCTTCACCACTACCTCCCCTACCACCTGAACCTGCAGAAAAAATGCCCAATGCCGCCGCTGCGCTGGGGGAAGAAAGCACTATTGCACCCCTAGAAGCAGCCGCTTCTAAATTACCGGTATAGCGGAGAGGATCTGTGTGGTACAAAGCAATAATATCTTCAATTTTAACGTCTGCTTTTAAGAGGACTTCAATAAAAGGCTGATTTTCTCTCTGAACGAAAGCCTCGAGCGCTCTCGCAGCGACAGATTCTCCCTCCCCTCGAGTGCCTGCCACAGTTAACTCATCCCCCGCTTCTACACATTTCACCAATCTTTGTGCTAACGAAACCAAATCCAAATCCATATGATGCATTAGTGCAACCATCAGCTTATGTCCATCCAAAATTCGCTTGGTAACGTTAGGGTCTTGTCCAATCGCAAGATTGGCTACTTGAGAAAAACCGGCTGTTTGAGTAAGCGCTAAAACAGGCCCCAATCTATTAGTTTCGCTTGCTGTAAAATGAGGTAAAACTTCATGAGGCGCTTCTTGCGCTAGCCGAAAAATATCCAGAATATTGGAGTCAGAAAGCCCTACTGCCCTCTCTTGGCATATTCTCAGCATACTGAAAGCTGTATCGAACCTCATCTCATCGGTTAGGTTGGCGCAACTTTCTATAATAGCTGCTTGAATTTCAGCAGGCCTACCCCTTAATGCGGTGGCTAAACAAAGTCGATGAGGGGTGCTCTTTGTGATTATTTGTAATCCTCGTGGGTTAACAGATAAGCAGGTTATTTGAGCTTCTGTCAGAATACTCCTAATCTCACCTGATTCTAGAGCTTCTACCTCCAGCAAATGGCTTTTTAGTACTTCTGGCGGTTCTGCAACCATTTCCTCAAAATTTTTACCTGTACGAGCCATGTACCTGTAAAAAGCAATGGAGTGCCTTAAAATAAATTCAAAATCCTCTTGCTCACGGCTTCTGATGAACTGAGATAATACCTCAAGGGGAACAGCAGGCCAAGAAGCTGCCGGCCTTCCTCGCAAAAGAACCAAGAGACCTTCCAGATTCGCAATAAAAACATTCATCGTCCATATACTGCCGAATCCACCTCTACTTTTAACTCTAGCTTGCTCGGCCTCGTTGGCTTCTCTAAGAAGGTTGGCTAGAATCCTAACCGTAAAACCCTCTTTTAGACACGCTTGAAAAACTGAGACACAAGTACTGGTAGTAGTACGGGCATCCAGTTGTGTTAGCAATGAATGAAGCGAATATTCCCCTTCTAAGACAGTTAATCCTTTTAAATGATCCAAGGGCACGGGTAGAATGCCTAATTCAGCATTGCCCATCAGTAAAGCTCGAGCAATAGAAGCGGTTCGAGGGGCTATTAATGCCTCTTGATAACCTTCTGGGAGCCCTGTCCACGCTTCTTCTGTAATCAATTCTCGAAAAGCCGCAGGAACAGCTCTCATAGAAAACCCCTTTCTCGTGTTAATTTAATTTTAGTGCTAAAAATCAAGCCTTTTTATCGCCCCTATTTTATCATCCATATATTATGGCCTTGCTTTTTTACCTTCTTTATCACATAACAGCAAGCGCAGTTTTCTTATTACTTCTCGGCAAAATTTTTTCACATTATGATCTTCCTGATAAGTTTCCAAGGCTTGTCTTAAAGATTCAATATCATGCGCAAGGCAATCATATACCTTATTGGAGTTAATACTTTCTAAATGTTCAGGGGTATGGATTAGTGGCAGAACGATATTGCTGGCGGTCCAATACATATTTCTCACCAGCAGCTACATCAGCCTCGTTGAATGATACTTGAGTGGCTTGGTCCTGAATTTCCATACGTACTTTATCATCAAGTCTTTTTGCGCAGGGTTACTTTCGGCGATAAGCAATGCAAGCGCTACCAATCCATTATCATTAATTTTAATGGAAATGGATTGAAGCTTTAAATAGAGCAAAAACATTAAACAACCAATACGTTTATTTCCATCTGTAAAGGATGGTCTTTAATAACAAAATATAATAGATGAGCTGCCCGTTCTTCTGCTGTTTTATAGAGAAGCTTCCCATCAAATGTTTGTTCAAGGGTGCTTAAAATACTTTCAAGCCCTTTATTTCGTTCGTTTCCAAAAAATGTAGTAGCTTCATCTCTTGCAGCCAAATTGTAATAATCGATTTCTCCAGTAACCTCTTTTTTATCCTCCTTTTGAACGGTTGCAAATTTTGCAACAGTTTGATTCTTCTCTAACTCTTTGTTTTTAAATATACTTTAGAGGTGGCGAGAAATGGCCGACTTATCCCTCCCAAACAACTTAGCTATTTGAATTAGGGAGAGCCATACTGTTTCTTGAGCCAGATTCACATCCAGCTCAATGCGCCCATCTTTGGCTTTGTATATAACAGGCCCCACAAAATCCCCACCTGTCAATTGCCCTCTCCTACCTTCACAATTCCCCTATCCTCCTATCATAATCGGATATGCCTGGCATGGCGCAGAGGTTGTCTATTGTTATGAGATAGGAGTAATGTCATGATCACAAGCTGGAAATAAAGGACACGGGTACCATAGCACACGCAATGCAGATGAATAACCCCCATAACGGACGCACGATGAAACACCTTTCTTTTTTTAATAAGCTTTTTATAGGTGGCTTTGTTTTATATGCAGGTTCGTGCCTGGCTGCTGAACGCACGATTGATTTAGTAGTAGCCTATAAAACTGTGAACTTTGCTGGAAAATCCATCAAAACCATCGCATTTAATAATCAAATACCGGGTCCTACACTGCATTTTAGGGAAGGTGATCATGTCACCATTAATGTCCACAATCATTTAGAAGAAGGCACCTCCGTACATTGGCATGGGTTGCTTGTGCCCTGGAAGATGGACGGCGTTGATGGGGTGACTCAAGATCCCATTCCACCCGGTGACACATTTCATTATCAATTTACGATAAAGCAATCCGGTACTTATTGGTACCACGCCCATGCAGGTCTACAAGAACAAGAAGGGCTGTATGGTGCATTGATTATTGATCCACTTTCCCCCCCGTCGTATCACTATGATAAGGATTACGTCATCGTATTATCGGATTGGAGCAACACCCCCGCTAATCATATTTATAAAAATTTAAAACGCGATGGGGACTATTACTCACCGAAATTTCCATTGCAGCCTTCCCTCACTCACTTTTTGCAAGCGTATAAAACCAGTAATGTTAAAGAGCAAGCTGAATTAAAAGCGGCGTATTGGATGATGCAACGTATGCGCATGAGCCCCTACGACTTCAGCGACGTAGCTTACGATGCATTTCTAATGAATGGTCACCCTAAAAATAATCCTTGGCAAGGTGACGTAAAGGAAGGTGATGTGGTGCGTTTGCGCTTTATTGATGCCGGTGCAAGCTCTATTTTTCGAATTAAATTACCCGGTACTCTCATGCAACTGGTGCATGTGCAAGGCCATGATATAGTGCCTTTTGAAACAGATAACCTGACTTTATCCCCGGGAGAAACCTATGATGTGTTGGTGAAAATTAAGCGCTCTACTCCTTATCCTATTTACGCTGAATCGCTTGATCAAGTGGGTGCCGCGTATGGAGCCTTAGTCACATCATCCCATCAATGGGTTGATTTTTCTGCTATCACTCCTTTCCCTACTCCTAAGCCACGTATGATGATGCACCATATGGATATGCCAGGCATGAGCTCTCCTTCCTCTTCACACCCTAATATGCCAGCAAAAGCATCTCAACCTATGGCAATAAATCCTAGTATGGAGATGAATTCAACCAATATGACTCATCACCAAAATATAAGCATGACACCGATGGATAACAGAGGCATGTCCCCTCAATATCAATCGTTGAAATCCTTTAAGAAAACCAACGATCCTAATAAACCAGTGAAAATAGTGAAATTAGTGTTATCAGGCTATATGGATCGATACATTTGGTTTATTAACGGAGTACCCGAATACAAAAGCAAACCGATGATTCTAGAGCATGGTAAACGCTATCGATTTATTTTTGTTAATAATTCTATGATGGATCATCCTATGCATGTCCATGGGCACTGGTTTATTTTACGTAATGGCCATGGCGCATACGATCCCCTATTACATACCATTCATGTGCAACCTAATGAAACCATCACAGTCGATATGGATGCCAATGCAGACGGCGGCGGTACGTGGTATTTTCATTGCCACAATCTCTATCACATGCGGGCAGGCATGGCGATGATTTTACAGTATTCTTCACCTAAATTTTCTACGAAGGATTCCTATTCAAAAACTTCTGACGTCCAAAACACATCGAAAATGCATGGCATAACAGGGGGTGTTTATCCAACGGCGCATCCTGCTTTATGGTACAACGCTAACTGGTTGGAAGGGGGAACAGATTTCACGCAAACAATGGAAGGAACGTTTAAACTATTATTAGGTCCTGATTACGATAAATTACAGCTTTATAGTGAAGATTTTGAAGTAAAGAAGGGAAATATTGAAAATGCTAATATGGATATTTTTTATTGGCACTTGATGAGCCAATTTTGGGCTATTAAAGGGGGAGCGAATTATGTGTATCGACCTGCACAAAGGCCTTATATCCAACCCGGTATAGGTATTGAGGGCCTTGCACCTTTCTTTATTGATACTAATGTCAGAGTCTATGCTCATGCAGGCAGCGTGAAATTCAATATAGATTTATCGCGTGATAACCAGCTTGGCGATAACTTTTTTATCCGCACAGGTATTCGCACCTTAATGGCTACTAAAACTGTCCCAGTGGATGAAGTCGGTAGTGGATTTAATCAATTACAATTGTTGTTACGTCCCTATTATCGAATAAGACCCGGATTAAACATTTACACGGAATATACCCATTCTGAAAACTATGGCGCGTTAAAAAAGATTTTGAAAAATGAAAATAAATCTGCGCAAGATAATACCTGGCTGTTAGGATTAGCGGTTATATTCTAAAATCAGTGGGGTTTTTAAAAAGAAAGGGGTCAAGTCTCTAGTTGCTAGTTTGGCTCAAGCTGGTTTTGGATGATTTTCTATGGGGCTTATTTCATCTATTGAGCCGATTAAATGTCTTAATCGGCTCAAAAATTATTGGAATATGTATGGTTAATAATTCTTGATGATTTTATGATTTAACAGATGGGTCGTGAAGGATTTGAACCTTCGACCAACTGGTTAAAAGCCAGCTGCTCTACCGACTGAGCTAACGACCCCAATAAAGGAGGCAGTGTTGTCACTGCGTGCTTGCAGCTCACCCCGATTGAGTTACATTCTGTTTT
>DATDVD010000055.1:0-9133 GCA_035290065.1 Coxiellaceae bacterium
ATTGGCGAGTGTATGATTGAGCTCAGGCCGCATCAAGGCGCTGAGTTCACCATGAGTTTTTCGGGAGACTCGTATAATGTCGCTGTTTATCTGGCGCGCCTTGGACAGCGTGAGGTTTTTTATTTTACGGCTGTGGGGGAAGATCCCTATAGCCAACGAATGAAAGACAATTTTCAGGAAGAACACTTGCATACTGATTTTGTCAAATCACGACCTTCTCAATTACCGGGTTTGTATTTTATTCATACGGATCAACACGGCGAACGCCATTTTTATTATTATCGGGCACAATCAGCGGCCCGTTTAATGTTAGCCGATGAAACGGTAAAAACCCTAACGAATATTTTTACGCCATGGGGATGGATTTATTTATCTGGCATTACGTTAGCTATTTTACCCGCTGCGGATCGAGAAAAATTAATTCAAGCGATAGCCCAGGTGCGTAACCAAGGTGTTCGAATTGTTTTTGATACGAATTATCGCTCTCGCTTATGGGAAGATTCCCTCCTCGCACAGCAAACCGTTCGCACCTTATTGCCGCACGTGGATATCGCCTTAGTAACGTTTGAAGATGAACGCGCGTTATTTGGCGATGCCGCGCCTGAGGATACAATCGATCGTTTAAAAACTTTCGGTGTCACCGAATGTGTGGTGAAATGGGGGGAAAAGGGTGCGTGGGTATTGGCTGAAAACAAAAAATTCCTTGTTCCTTCATTCGCCGTAAAAACTATTGTCGACACCACTGCTGCAGGAGATTCCTTTAATGCTGCTTATTTACATGCACGCATTCAAGGCCAATCTCCTTTAACCGCCGCCGAAGCCGGCCACCGATTAGCGAGCCTAGTTATCCAACACCCCGGCGCTATTATTTCCCGCGAAATTTCCATCAAACAAAAATAAAATATTTTTGGCAATCCCAACTCTTTTTATCGTAGGGGCAGACCGTGGTCTGCCCAAAACGCCGCACAAGATTTAAATTCCGCCCGGGCAGAGCACGCTCTGCCCCTACGCGGATGGCTCAAGTATAATGTCACCGCTTTCCCTATTTCCCCTTCTCGTAGGGGCAGACCGTGGTCTGCCCGGAACGCCGCACAAGATTTAAATTTCGCTCGGGCAGAGCACGCTCTGCCCCTACAATGAGATAGGAGTGTCTTATATCACAGGCCGATATATAAAATATGCCACAAAAATCGCGGTTAAAATCAATAATACTGGCTTCAACTCCCGCCACTTTCCACAGAATAATTTAATCAGCGCATAACTAATAAAACCCAACCCAATTCCATCCGCAATCGAAAACGTAAACGGAATCATTACAAACGTCACTACACTGGGCACTGATTCGGTAAAATCATCCCACGGAATACGCACCAAACTTTTTACCATCAAAGTCGCCACAAATAATAAGGCCGGCCCTGTGGCATAATCGGGAATAGTGGCAGCCAGTGGCGAGAAAAATAAAGCCAAGAGAAAAAACAAAGACACCACCACCGCGGTTAAACCCGTTCGTCCCCCCGCCCTCACTCCTGCCGCACTTTCAATATAAGGAGAAGTAGTGGAAGTGCCCATCAAAGAGCCCCCTATAGTCGCCACACTATCCGCCACTAAAGCCCGCGTAATGCGCGCATTTTTTCGAGGATCTTCCGTTAAGCGAGTTTGCGATAACACTCCCACCAAGGTGCCCGCACTATCAAATAAAGCGACTAAAAAGAACGTGAAAATAATAATCCATCCTTGCGCATGAAACATGCCGTGAATATCGAGTTTCATCCACGTAGGGTTTAAACTGGGAATGTTTCCTACAAAACCCCGAAATGAATCAATACCTAGCAGAATAGCAATCACCGTAATGGCTACGATGCCAATAAGAATAGCGCCTGGTATGGCTAAATAATCCAATGCCACAATTAAACAAAAACCCACCAAAAATAATAATCCTTGCTCAGAAGCCGCATGCCCCAACGTTAAAAGTGTTTTATCGTTAGGAACAATGATACCGCTGCTTTTGAGGGCAATCAGCGCAATAAATAATCCAATGCCTGCACACACTCCAATGGCGAGCGATTCGGGAATCGCTCGAATCACCCATTGACGCACACCGCTAACTGTTAAAAGAAAAAACAACACGCCGGAAACAAACACAGCGCCTAATGCCGCTTGCCACGAATACCCGAGACTTCCCACAATTACGTAAGAAAAATAAATATTCAAGGCCATGCTGGGTGCAACAGCAATGGGATAATTCGCTAGCATCCCTGTTAAAAAAGAACCCAAGGCTGCCGTAAGACAAGTAGCAATAAAAGCCGCTCCTGGATTAATGCCTGTGCTAGCCAGAATAACCGGATTGACTAAAATAATATAAGCCATCGTTAAAAAAGTTGTGCTACCAGCCAAACATTCCGTACGAAGAGTACTGTGATGTTCGGTGATTTGAAAATAACGCGAAAGAAATTGCTGAAATGCGTGCATAACATATCCTTTTAATTATGATTTATCCTATATATAATGATTGACCTGCTCAATCTATTTCTTTCATCGTAGGGGCAGACCGTGGTCTGTCCAGAACGTCGCACAAGATTTAAATTCCGCTCGGGCAGACCACGGTCTGCCCCTACGAAGAATAGCTTTATTTCTCCACAAAAAACGGTTCCAGTACACCTTTTGTTGTGGTTTTCACTGAAAACAATCCACCCGATAAAGGCGCTTCCTTTAATTGCTGTTCACTTAATCCCCGCGAGGCAGTGGTGATAAAGAGTGTCGATAAATTTTCACCCCCAAAACAACAACTCGTCACCAACGGCACTGGCATTGAAATTACTTGATCAATTGAACCATCCGGCGCATAACGCGTCACCCGCCAACCGTTCCAATGCGTACTCCAAACGAATCCCTCACTATCCACCGTTAAACCATCGGGAAAACCAGCTTTTTCGGGCACTTTCACCCATTCACGCCGATGAGAAATTTCGCCCGTGTTTTTATCAAATTCATAGGCGTAAATACAACGTGCAGGTGAATCGGTAAAATACATAATCGTTTGATCGGGATTCCATCCAATACCATTTGACACGGTAAACCCTGAGTCCATTTTTTTAATGGAATGATCCGATTGCATGCAATACAGCGCACCCATAGGGTTACTTTCCTTGAGGTCTTTTGTACCCACCCAAAAACGTCCTTGAAAATCCACCGCCCCATCGTTAAACATAACATTTTTTTCATGTTGCAACGGCTTGGCAATCAGTTTGGTTTGTCCTTCTGGTAAATAAATAATTTCAATGGTATTGCGAAAAGCCGCAATCAAGCCCCCTGCTTTTCGCAAACCAATGCAGCATAATTCACTTTCAAACGGCCATACGCGATGCGCATTAATCGTCGGGTCAAATCGATGCAATTCCCACGACTCAATATCCACCCAATACAACACATTTTCCCGAGAATCCCATAATGGGCCTTCTCCCAATGTATTTCTCCCCGGCCACAAATTGCTTGATTCCATCTTATTTCCTAAACCAGTTAATTTTAAGTAAGGAAAGTAACTTTTTAACTCTCTTTTTCCAATGCCCTGATATTTTTAATTTTTCGGAAGACGAGTTTTCAGTCTGCCAAGGAGCACTTTTCTGTACTTCATTAATAATTCTCTCATAACCCCAAGATTTAAATAATAATATTACTAATTTTTCAATATCATCAAACATACCTTTTCTTACCATAGCTTTTATTTCGATGAAATTATCAATAGGGGGGCCGAGCATCAATTCCTCAACCTCTTTTTTAAATTTTTCTTTAGGCATAACGTATCTTCCATACCAATATAAAAAATGATCTATTCTAGTTAATAAGTCACTTAGTTCTTCAATTTCAGTGTTTATTTTATTTTTAAAATCTAAAGGCAACCCTTCAAATAAATCGGTTACTGCATGAGTCAGCTCTGGATTTTTAATTTTCAATAATAGCTCAAAAGTGTGGGCCATAAGATAAATGGCCACATGATTGGCGTGTTGCATATTATCTGCTCTATGCTGTTTATCAAAAGAAAAAGGAATATTTTCATCAGATTCTAGAAGCCCTTTTATGAATACTTCACGTAATATCTTAGAAGAAATGTAAAACGGAAGTGCTCTCAAATGGATTATTTTGCCGCAATCATTTTCTAATACAGTATTACTTAATTCTTCTTTAATATAGACTGACATTCAATTACCCTATTGTTATTTTTCGTGCTTCTGCTTTATCATAGATAAAGTTTTTATCTCTTTTCTCCACTGCAATTACTGTAACCATCAGTTTATTATCATTCACTTGATAAACCAATCGATAACCTGCTTGGCGTAATTTAATTTTATAACAATAGATTAGTTGACCTTTTAAAGCAGCTGCAGGAATATGAGGCTGCTGAAGACGACGGGCTAAAATTTTTTTGAATTGTCCTTTAATTGTTCCATCAAGTTTATTCCATTCTTTTAAAGCAAGCGGATGGAAATAAAGCTCATAGATCATTTAAGTTAACCTTAACCGCTTTTTTTCCGTCATGAAGCCGTTGATAAACTAGTTTTTCTAATAATTGGTCATCTAGTTGCTCTAAAATTTTTTCAAAAGTGTGAGCAGGAACAAGATAAGCAGTAGCTGTATTATGATTCAAAATAGCTACCGGCTTTCCATGGGCTTCACTGATAAGCTTGGTAGGATTCTTTTTTAGCTCGCTGATACTGGCAGCTTCAGTCGCATGGATACGTTGCATCTTTATTACCTCCTCATTTGAGTACTTAAATAAGTACTAATTATAGGCTATTTTTTAGGTCATAACAAGTAAATTGGGTGGAGGGCGAGTGAAGTCCTGGGGGGGAAGCATAACGATTTGCTGGGTTTCCCTGAAGATTCCTCCTCAACCTACCTTCTATAGAACTCAGCCGTCAATACCGTATTTTGTAAGACATTACCGCTTGATTCCCCGCCTGCCCTATGGGAGAGTAAGCCGATTCCAGGTACAAGGAGTGTCAGATGCAACCCGCTAATCTCTCTCGTTCCCCCTGTCGCTATGGTTTTGTAATTTTAATTGCACTGGTGGCCGCCTTAGGGGGCCTTTTATTTGGATTTGATACGGGCATCATTTCAGGGGCCATTCTCTTTATTTCAAATGAATATCAATTAACCCCGTGGATGAATGGAGCCGTGGTAGGCGCGGTATTATTTGGCGCTTTTTTAGGGTCTGCCATCAGTGGACGAAGTGCCGATACGCTAGGTCGCCGCCGATTATTAATTTTTACTGCTGTGATTTTTGTGGTGGGAACGGTGATGGCTTCCATTGCTTCCGGTATTACCATGCTGATTTGGGGCCGCATAGTAGTGGGCATCGCCATTGGTATTTCCTCCTTCGTAGCCCCGCTTTATATTTCGGAAGTGGCGCCTCCCCATTGGCGCGGTGCCTTAGTTTCGCTCAATCAATTAATGATTACAGTAGGCATTGTGCTTTCCTATACCATTAATTACGTTTTTGCCATCCACGGTGAATGGCGTTGGATGTTTATCACCGGCGTTATTCCCGCTATTTTATTATTATTCGGAATGATTTTTTTACCCGACAGCCCGCGTTGGATGATGTCTCGTGGATTAAGAGATCAAGCCCGCACTATTTTATGCAAAGTGCGAAGCACTTCCAATGTGGACCAAGAATTAAATGAAATCGCCAGCAGTTTGTCTCATCAACGAGGCCATTGGCGAACTTTATTTGAACCGTGGTTATATCCTGCCATTATTGTGGCTGTAGGCTTAGCTTTTTTTCAACAAGTCACGGGCATTAATACCATTATTTATTATGCGCCGACTATTTTTAAATTAGCCGGCATTGGTTCGGATATCGCAGCCATCTTGGCAACCTTAGGAGTAGGAGTGGTCAATGTCCTTTTCACTATCATTGCCCTTCCTCTTATTGATCGCTGGGGACGTCGTCCCTTGCTGTTAGTGGGATTAGCTGGCATGGCAGTAGCTTTGTTAGCGCTTGGTATGGCATTTCATGACGAAGCCCATACGGCTATGATGAAATGGATTGCCTTAAGCAGCATGGTGCTTTATATCGCCTGCTTCGCCATGAGCTTAGGGCCAATTATGTGGCTGATCATTTCGGAAATTTTCCCGTTAAAAATTCGAGGGCTTGCGTCCAGTTTGGCCATTGCAGCGAGTTGGGGATTTAATTTAATTGTGGCCGTTTCGTTTCTTTCTCTCATTAAATGGTTGCATCCTTTCGGAACTTTCTTATTATATGGTCTCTTGAGTATTTGGGGATGGCTCTTTGTGTATTACAAAGTGCCTGAAACCAAAGATGTCTCCTTAGAATTAATTGAAGAACATTTGCGCGAAGGGCGCTCTGCGCGACAATTGGGCCAAGAGAATTAAGCATGTTATTGGATCAAAAGATTATTTTAGTGACCGGTTCCACCACCGGCATCGGCGCTGCTATTGCGCGTGCATGTGCGCGAGCAGGAGCCAAGGTGATGATTCATGGGCGTGATCAAGATCGCGCCAAAGCATTAGTGCAAGAATTGGGCGATGATCGCACGCACTATGTATTAGGTGATTTAAGCGATGCAGATTTTTCTGAAAAAGTAGTGGATGAAACAGTTCGTCATTTTGGGCGAATAGATGGATTAGTCAATAACGGCGCTATTGCGCATCCGGTTACGTTTATTGAAGATTGTGATGCTAGAACGTTTGATGCCATTGCGGCCATTAATTTGCGCTCGCCGGTATTATCCACACGCCGTGCTGTAAAGTATTTTCGTCAACAAGGTAGCGGGACGGTGCTATCCATTGGTTCTATCAACGCGTATTGCGGGCAAAGTGATTTGCTGTTGTATGCGATGTTTAAAGGCGCGTTAATGACCATGACACGCAACTTAGCGAATACCTTAGGCCCTGAAAAAATTCGATTTAATCAAATTAATGTCGGTTGGACGTTAACGGAAAATGAAATTGCGTTAAAGAAAAAAGAAGGCTTGCCGGATGATTGGCCGAGCAAAGTGCCGCAAGCATTTGCGCCGTTTGGATCGTTGTTGACGCCAGAAAATGTAGCCGAACATGCCGTATTTTGGTTGTCGGATGCCTCCTATCCCGTGACAGGTTCTGTCTGCGAAGTAGAAACCTACCCCATTATCGGCCGCAATTTAATTGGAGATTTAAATTTATAACCCGTAGGGGTCGACCGTGGTCGACCCGAGAATCCCGAGAATCCCGAGGATATGGCACAAGATTTAGATTTGAGCCCGGGCAGACCACGGTCTGCCCCTACAGAAGAGGGGAGATTCTTCATCTCCCCGTAGGGGTCGACCGTGGTCGACCCAAGAATATGGCACTCAACAAAAAATTTTCACATTTTGAAAATAAAGAGGAATTCATGAAAATTAAAGACGTTAAAGTATTTGTATGCTCGCCCGGTCGAAATTTCGTCACGGTAAAAATTATTACCGATGAAGGCATTTATGGCATAGGAGACGCCACGTTAAATGGCCGTGAATTATCAGTGGCCTCTTATTTAGAAGATCATTTAGCTCCTTGCTTAATTAATCGCGACCCCTTTCAAACCGAAGATATTTGGCAATACTTTTACAAAGGGGCGTATTGGCGCCGTGGCCCCGTAACCATGGCGGCGATTTCAGCGATTGATATGGCATTGTGGGATATTAAAGGTAAAGCACTCAATACGCCGGTTTATAATTTGTTAGGCGGTCGTTGTCGAACGGGTGTGATGGTGTATGGCCATGCGAATGGATTTGATATTTCGGAAGCCGTGGAAGAAGTGGGTAAATATATTGATAACGGATATTTAGCCATTCGTGCCCAATGCGGCGTGCCTGGTTTAAAAAGCACTTACGGAGTTTCCAAAAAAGATAAAATGTTCTATGAACCGGCTGAAAAAGGATTGCCGCCTGAAAACGAATGGTCCACTGAGAAATATTTAAATCACGTACCCCAATTATTTCAAAAAATTCGAGACATCTATGGCGATGATCCCCATTTATTGCACGATTGCCATCATCGGCTAACACCCATTGAAGCCGCGCGTTTAGGAAAAGCGTTGGAGCCGTATCATTTATTTTGGTTAGAAGATACCGTGCCTGCGGAATTACAAGAAGGATTTCGTATTATTCGCCAACACACCACCACACCTTTAGCGGTGGGTGAAGTGTTTAACGTGATTTACGACACGCATATTTTATTTACCGAACAATTAATCGATTACTGCCGGATGGCAATTGCGCACGCGGGTGGTTTATCCCACATGAAAAAAGTCGCGGCGATGGCAGAGATGTATCACGTAAAAATGGGATGTCACGGCCCCACAGACGTATCGCCTATTACCATGTCTGCGATGGTTCACTTCAATCTCAGCATTAATAATTTCGGCGCTATGGAATTTATGCGCCACACGCCTGAAACGGATGAAGTGTTCCCTCACACGTACACACTCAATAAAGGTTACCTAAACGCCCCCGATCAACCGGGCCTAGGCGTCGATTTTAACGAAAAACTAGCCGCCAAATACCCCTACGAACGCGCCTACCTTCCCGTCAACCGTAAACTAGATGGCACGATGTTCAGTTGGTAGCTAAAGAAGGAATCAAGTTTCTAGTATTATTTAAGAATGAACAGCTAGAAACTTGACTCTTTGTCTCAAGACCTCCCACATCCACTGATGTTGTTGATCCCGAACTTCGCGTTTACTTTTTTGTACGGATTCTTTTGAAAGATTATCCGCCTGTGATAATCCCATTTGTTTCGCTTTAATATGAATCTTCGAAGCTTGATTGGCAATGATCATATCCCATAAGGCGGATGAGAGCGTAGGGCCTGTCGTAAATAAACCGTGATTTTTAGCAATAACTATCGATTTATTTCCCAATGCTTTTGCAATGGCTAATCCTTCTTCCGAGGTACGCACAGGGCCCGTAAATCCGTGATAGATGCCTTGATCTCCGAAAATCGATGCGCCTAATTGCGTAAAAGGTTCGATGGATTGGTCTAATAAGCTCATTAAGACCGTGTGTTCTGAGTGGGTATGAACAATAGCTTGAATATCGTGGCGCAAACGATAAATTTCACGATGAATAAATTCGCCAGGATGAGGGGCTGCCTGTTT
>DATDVD010000056.1:0-5756 GCA_035290065.1 Coxiellaceae bacterium
CTACACGATTTCCCACCTTTTCGGTGCACCCGGAGACACTGCGCTTAATGCAGATGATGGTAAAAGCCGGTGAAGTGGAAGCGCTGGTGCCAGAACGCGTCTTTAAAGAACTCGCGCGCGCGCTCGAAGGCGAAGCGCCCGAACGTTTTTTTGACGTACTGACACAAACAGGCGCACTCCCCATTTTATTTCCGGACTATACGGATTTTGATCAAGCCGCTCTTAAAAATGCCACTGCTCTGACGCACGATCCTGTCATTCGTTGGGCTGCTTTTCTTCACCCCGTAAGCCCTCACGCTATTGAGGCCTTAAACGCCCGTTACCGCTTACCGACGGAGTATGCTCAACTAGCACTTTTAATATCGAAGTATTACAATACCCTGGCTCAGGGAAATCAGTTGGATGCCGAAGCACGGCTTAGCCTCTTGCACCAGTTGGATGCCTTGCGCCGATACGCGCGTTTTCACCGCGTGCTGTTGGCATGCCAAGCCGCCGGCCTCTCTTCCCCCTTAGTACACGAGTGGGAACAGGTCCAAAAAACCGTAAAAGCCGTGGATTATTCGAGCCTCTTACAGCAAGGATTAACCGGTGCTGATTTTGCGGAAGCACTAAAAATATTACAACTAGCTGCGATTAAAAAAGGATAATAGGTATGCGTCATACACCCCCCGCCCCTCATCAACCGAATGTACCCATTCGTTATGAAACCGAACCGGAGATGGAGCTCGGCATTTTAGCCGTTGTGGCCAACGTGGGTTTGATTATCCCGTTGATTGGCATAGGCATCGTCGCATTTTTAATTCGCCACGGCTTTTTACCCTGGCCCGAGGAAGCCTTGATTGTGCATTTTCCGATGTTAATGGGTGTGCTAATTCCGCTGGCTATATCTGCGGCCTTAATCACAGGCTATCGACTATATCGCAAATGGAAAGAACATAAAGCGCTCGCTGCAGGCCTCGCGACCCCGCAAGAACCCCTTCCTCTCTTTGAGCTTAAGCGCGATCTGTGGAATCTTTCCACTACCCGCTGGATGAGCTTGGATACCGCTTTTTTATTTGGCGCAGGCGCAGGAGCCGCGGTCGCGTTATTGATTTGTATTTTCACCGGGGGTCATTTCTTAGGAAATCCTGTAGCGGTAGATTTAATGTTACGCAATTTATCGTTATCCACGATTCAATGGGTAGGATTAGGTACCGTCATTGGAGGGGTTATAGGCCTCCTGTGGCGCCCGATGGCCTATTGGATGGCCAATCTTCGTGGCCGAGATCAAGATCCCACTCAACATCAACCGCTCCCTTTACGAATGAACGATGCACAACAACGGGCTTATCCTTTGCGATTGCACGTACGTCGCTGGTGGTTGCCCACACGACACGATGTACAAGGTTTTGTGCGGGTTTTAACCGGTGCTTTTTCCGGTTTGGCATTGGCCTATGCCGTTAACGGTATTGTGCCGGGGGGGATTGCGCACTTAACGTATGGCTTAATTACCGCCGCGGTTCTTTCGCTAGCCATTCTCGATCCTTTTATACGAGCGCTGATACTACCTCACCATCTTAAACCCGGCGAGGCGCCTAATGCCGAGGAGAATAAACGGTTTTGGTTTGAGCCTAATTATCAATCCGATTTTCCGTGGTATGGGCGATGGTTTTTAGGCATTGCAGCGGGTAGTGCTATTGGGTTGTTATGGGCACCGATGGTAGCCGGTTATAGCGCCTTGATCGGGCTGGGATTAGCGGCACTTTCACCGGTACTATTTCGTTTAGCTCGCGCACCGTTGCAACAGCTCAGAAGTTTTGCGGCTTATCAATTGACGTTTTATCGTTCAGAACGCGAAGCACCCTGGTACGTGTTATTGTTTCGCGAAACACCGCATGGATTTAAAACCTTTGCTTCGCCGTGGTTTGTGCGTATTTTTCCCGGTAGCACGTGTGCCCTTTTATTGGGATTGGCTGCCCATCAACTGACCGGTGTGTCACCTCTTTTGATTGGTTTGCCCATTTTTATTGCCGTGGTGATGGCGCCTTTTTCGTTTGCCTGTTTGCGTGTGTGGCAAACCAAAGCCACCCCCCATACGAAGACTCGTCGTCTATTAGATCGATGGTTAACGGTCTATCATACGGCGGATCGTAATTCCCCCATGAAAGCAGCTTATTTGCAAGGCTATGTGCGATTGGTATTAGGAGTGCTGCTCGGCTCCATGCTGGGAGTGGCACTGGGGGGGATTACCGGCGTCGATAATTTACAATCTATCTTAACCATAAGCTGTGCTTTAATCGCGTTGGTGACGCATCCTCTTTACAAAATGTTTTATCCACAAAAACCGGAAGCCGCACGTAAACCCACGGCTGTGGCGGTAGCAGGAAAAGCCGGAAGACCTCCTTATCCCTTTCGTCGTGGTTCCCGAGTGCGGCAAATGGCTGCGACTCCAGCCGGCGCTGTGCCTGCCGGAAGCCCTCAGGCAGGTTTGGGAGGCTCAGGTGTTGTTAGAAACCCCAATCCTCTGCTAATGGCGGGATCAAGATCGGCAACAACCCCCCCTACCCCGATGACAGCGGCTCGGTAATAATTGCGCAACTAAAAACGCCAACCTACTCAAAGAACATTGCTTTTTAATTTAATAAGTTGTACTCTAAATTCGTGCTTAGCACACCGCTCCAGCGGACGGGGGATAGACGGTTAGAACACGCTTACAACCCAACCATCTGGAGGATAAGTATGCCTACTACGCAACGCAATTGGCGACATTGGCAAAATGATAAAGCATCCACGGGAGAAGACCGGGAGGATTATACCTACGACAAGCACCAGTCTCGGTTAAGCTCTAAAACTTCCAGCAGCAAAAAAAACAATCTTATTCAAAAATTCATCCTGGCATTTAGCCTTCTCTTTTTTGGAGCGGCTATCTTACTTAATAATACCTTTAAATGGGTTCCCTGGAGCACCTTTTTTCCGGTTTCTTCTAATATAGAGTGGTGGCTAATAACAGCTCTTGTTCTGCTCAGTGCTGCAATGGTAGTAGCCGGTATGGCGGCTTCCATTCAGGCGTTTTATGTCCATTTTATCTATAATGCCAACCAGCAACCGTACTCTGCTTCCCTTTATCTGGGGGAAGGACCCATTCGAACCATCTTTTTGGACGGCAAAACGGCTAGCTCAGACAAAAGCGCTGATCAATATCGGTTAAGCCGATTTCGGTGGAGCTACTTAAATCCCCTCGGCTGGGTTCGGTATCCTTCTGAAACCTTACGCCTCCATGTCAATAAATGGTACAGGTGGTTAGGAGAGGTTAGGGAAACCCCTGTGAGAGGGCAAACCGCAACCCGTTATTTCATAGAAAGACCTCGCGTTCTCGAGTATGAAGAAGTCCCTTCGGTAGATCCTTCTACCGGTCACTTCAGGAGGGAAGTAAAAAATTGGGCTTATACACTGGTTAGAGAGATCAGTGCCACAGAGCTTTCAGGCCGTCCCGTCCATACCAGTGCTTTAAAGAGTTCCAACGGACATCTTCTATTATCTGATGAGGCACACCAATCAGCAGGTAAGAAGGGGATGTATTTTTATCGACGTAAAGTGCATCAAACAGGCGCTCGACAAGGCCAACCTGTTGTGGAGGCGCTTAAACTTACACGAACTCTAGCCACTGAATGGGGATTAACGTTTGAAGAAGGAACAGCGATTCCGGACGAACCGGGTATGGCAATGTTTAATTTACCGGCTTATGAATGCGTCACTTTAAGCGTGCCGAGTGCCTTTAATACACTTTTCCGTGCTCTATTTTTTGTAGTGGTTTTAGTACCGGTGAATGTCGTGGCAAGTCTTTTACAGCTTATCCATAAGGCACCCACTCAAATAGGAGAATGGATAGGTGATTTTAGTAAGTCTATGAAGGCTAAGTGGGAACTAAGAGCAGGAAAAGAAAAAGGGGCTGCAAAAGTGGTGGTGGGTAATCCTCTTCATCCTGCGGCTATGCAGGGGCGAAGACCTACCCCTATACTAACTACCCTTGCGTTAGGGGGCCCTCGCGGAAATCCACGGCGGCAGGTTGGAGGAGCCAGTGCAGCGGCAGCTGCTGCTCCAGCGGGCGCCACTGCACAGAAATCGGCAACCCGTTCACGACGTAGTGCTTTAACCTCTCCCCCACGTCGCTTATCAGGACGAGCTCCTTCTACTCCTTACTTCTCCTCTCCCTAGGCAGCGCTAATAAGTATTCGGCTATCTCCATCTTATCCTCCTGAGACTCTCAGGAGGATAATGGCATTAATCGCTCGACGTGATCCAATAATTGAAATCCTTTTAATGGTTTTAAATACGCCTGCGTTAAGGCAATCACTTTAAATAATTCGCCCATTTCATGAGGCAAGGTTAATTGCTTAATGTGTTGAATGTGAGAGAACCGTTGTGTTTCATCGGTAGTATCAATCATATCCGTAATTCCCAAATTGCATAAGAATGCCGCTTGATGCGTGTAATGGGCAAGCTGTAATCCACTTTGTAGAGCGGCTTCGGCCACGGCTGTAAAATCTACGTGTGCCGTTATATCTTGAAAACCCATATGGCGATAAGGATCGCTGTGTGCACGGTGTTGGTAATGGCACATCAAGGTGCCTTGATGACGTTCCGGATGATAATATTCGTGTCGAGGAAAGCCATAATCGATTAATAACACCACGCCTTTTTTTAAACTGTGTTTCACGCTGTTTAACCACGGTTGAATCCATAGATTAATTTCAGATTCATAGTCATGAGAAAAAGTGAGTGATAAAGTTTGCAGGGCTTTAGCTAATATAGGAGTAGGTTCCCCTACTACTTCCAGAAATTGGTTGTGTTGATAGTCAACAAAAATTTCTTGGAAACCGTGAGGGATTTTTTTAAAACGATGCACGGGCATGGCATCTAATACTTCATTCGCCAGCATTACGCCGATAAAATTTTCTGGCAACGTGTTTAACCACTGTACACGCGATAATAAATGCGGGGCGTGTTGTTGGAATAACTGCTGTTGTCGGGCCGTTAAATCGGGGCTGATTTCTAAAATATAATAATGCGAGGGTAAAGTGTGTTCGCGTTCTAGGAAATGCAGAATATCGAGGGCCATCTTGCCGCTGCCAGCACCGAATTCCAACACCTCTCCGCCGTTTAATTCCATTAAAATTTCTTGGCATTGGCGCGCGATGCAATAGGAAAACAGGGGGGAAATTTCAGGCGCGGTGACAAAATCACCGCCTTGTCCTAATTTGGCATGGCCGGTGACGTAATAGCCTAAGTCGGGGGCGTACAAAACTTCTTGCATAAACGTAGCAAAAGGAAGGGGGCCGTTTTGGTGAATGCGGTTTTTAATGTGGAAAAGAAGGTTGGGAGAGGATGTCATAGAAGTAGCCTGGATGGAGTACCGCGAAAATCCAGGGATCTTGATGGCCTCGCTTGTCAAAGCAAGGAAAATAAAATTCCTGGATTTTCGCGGTACTCCATCCAGGCTACCTTATTCTATTAACCGATGGTTTGTTTTTCTTTGATTTCCTGAATCGTTTTACAATCGATGCATTTATCGGCAGTAGGTCGGGCTTCTAAGCGCCGAACGCCAATTTCAGCGCCACAATCTTCACAGTAACCGTATTCACCGTCTTCTAAATCTTGTAACGATTGCTCAATCTTTTTAATCAGTTTTCGTTCGCGATCGCGCGTGCGCAATTCCAAACTAAACCCTTCTTCTTGGGACGCACGATCGAGAGGATCGGCAAAACTGGCGGCTTCTT